>NZ_DDLD01000100.1:0-7351 GCF_002339435.1 Acinetobacter sp. UBA2581
TAAAAGTGTCAACACACCCTATTTATAAGACCATAAAAACAGATTTTCTGGATTGTAGGCTCAATTTAAAACCCTGCAATCCAGTCTCTATTTTCTAGAAATACTTTCCTTAATTTTCTATTTTTAAAAATCCATTTTATTCATTCAGTGCATTGCCAATTATAAGCCATTTATTGGCGCACACGATTTAGAGCTGACGCACTTATCTAGCGCAGATCAAAAGAAAATCACAAGAATTTTTAAATTTTCAATTTTATTAATTTCTCAACCTTGAGCTGAGCTTGGTTTTCTAGCAACTTTACTCATTGTCTTAGATTGATATCTATATTTCTCGGCTTATATTCTTAACTGTTCAACTTTTTTATACTCAATAATTTTTTCTAAACCTCTGTAATTAATAAAAATAAATAAAAGAACAGATCATTCTAAAAATTATAAGTGTCTTGCAATCCACCTGTTCTATTTTTTGAACTGAATTGGAATAGAAGTTGCTAATTAATAGAAATATAGCAATCAGTAAAATTTTTGATGTCGATTCAGATCTTTTAAAGCCGCTATTTATAAAACTCAAATGGCATTCACGGAGGCAATTTATGCTGAATATGTCCAAACATAAAAAGATAATGAAAAAATTTTCACTGCCTGTAATTGCGGCTGCAATTATGGGTTTGGGGATCAGCAGTCAGAGCTTTGCAGTCGATAAAGCTGCATTTGTCTATATTGGACCAACCAGTGACCATGGCTGGACATATTCACATGATCAGGGGCGTATTAAAGCTGAAAAAGCTCTGGGCGGAAAATTCAAAACGACTTATATCGAAAATGTACCTGAAACGGCCGATGCTGAACGTGTGATTCGTAATCTGGCTCAGCAGGGCAATAAAGTGATTTTTGCAACTTCATTTGGCTATATGAACCAGATGGAAAAAGTCGCGAAACAGTTCCCCAATACCGTATTCATGCACGCGACCGGTTATAAGCAGGGGAAAAACCTAGGCATCTATGATGTGCGTACCTATGAAGGTGCTTACATGCTGGGTGTAGTGGCAGGGCAAACCACTAAAACTAATACTTTGGGCGTTGTAGCTTCATTCCCGATCCCGGAAGTGGTTCGTAATATTAATGCCTATACCTTGGGTGCACAAAGCGTCAATCCTAAAGTCAAAACCAAAGTGATCTGGGTGAACTCATGGTTTAACCCGGGTAAAGAACGTGATGCGGCTTTGGCGCTGATTTCTCAAAAAGCTGATGTGCTGATGCAAAACACAGATTCTCCAGCAGTTGTGCAAGCGGCTCAACAAAAAGGCGTTTATGCCTTTGGTTGGGATTCAGACATGAGCAAATTTGGTCCTAAAGCACATCTGGCTGCTTCAGTATTGCACTGGGAAAAAATTTATACCCCAGCGATGCAGCAAGTGGCTAATAAAACCTGGAAACCTGCCGCTCTCTGGTATGGCGTAAAACAGGATGCAGTGAAAATTGAAAACTTCGGGCCTGCTGTTCCTGCCAAGGTGAAACAGTCCGCTTTAAATGCACAAAGTGCGATTCATAAAGGCACATTACATCCATTCCAGGGTCCAATCTATAAACAGGATGGAACTTTGGTGATTACCAAAGGCAGCAAAATGACAGATGAAGCGCTTGGAAAAATGAACTTCTATGTGAAAGGGGTTGAAGGTTCATTACCTAAATAATTCTTTCACTATGTGTATGACTTAAAAATAAAAGAAAGTAAATCCTGAAAAACCATCCCCCAGTCCATGAATCACTTTATGGACTGGGCCAAAATGAGTGGAGACTGAGTTATGAGCGATCTGCCTCACATGTCAAATGACATCGAAACGTCATCGCTCAATGAGCAGCAAATTCCACGACTGGAGCTGATTAATATCAGCAAAAGCTATAACTCATTGAAAGCAAATGACAGTATTCATTTAAAAGTCCAACCTGGGCAAATTCATGCCATCTTGGGTGAAAACGGTGCTGGTAAAAGCACCTTGATGAAAATCATCTACGGCGCCACCAAAGCAGATAGCGGTCATATCGTCTGGAATGGCAAAAAAGTACAGATAGAAAGTCCGTCGATGGCCAGAAAACTGGGGATTGGCATGGTGTACCAGCATTTCTCACTGTTTGAAACCATGACTGTGGCTGAAAATATTTTATTAGGTTTGGATGAGAAAATAGATTTAAAAAGCTTAGCGGCTAAAATTACTCAAGTATCAGAACAATATGGCTTGCCGGTAGATCCACGGCGTGAAGTTTTTTCTTTATCGGTTGGTGAGCGACAACGGGTCGAAATTATCCGCTGTCTACTCCAAAATCCTTCCTTACTCATTTTAGATGAACCAACTTCAGTCTTAACTCCACAAGCGGTACGTCAGTTATTTAAAACTTTGCGACTGGTGGCTTCGCAAGGTGTCTCAATTCTTTATATCAGCCATAAATTGCATGAAATCAAAGAACTCTGTGATGAAGCAACGATTCTGCGTAATGGTAGAGTCACCGGCTATGTACTGCCTTCTGAAAACACTACCAGTGAACTGGCCAAATTAATGATTGGCCGGGAATTGCCGACGTATGCGCATGTTGAATATACAGGCGAACATCGCACGCTGTTTCAGGTAAAAAACCTGAATTACGAAACTGATGATCCGTTTGGTGTGTCCTTATCCAATATTCAACTCAACCTAAATTCCGGTGAAATTCTGGGCATTGCTGGTATTTCGGGTAATGGTCAATCTGAATTACTGGCTCTGCTTTCCGGTGAGCAAACGGCGAAAAAAGGTCAAGTCTTTCTATTAGATCATGACATTTCTGAACTCAGTGCAGGTCAGCGACGTGATCTAGGCTTGGGCTTTGTTCCGGAAGAGCGTTTAGGGCGTGGTGCTGTGCCGAATATGACATTGGCACAAAACACTTTATTAACTGCTTTTCGTCAGGGTTTAAACAAATGGGGCTTTATCCAGTTTGAGAAAACTGTCGCTTTTGCCCAGCAATGTATCGAAAAATTCGGAGTAAAAGCCGCAGGGCCACAAGCGGAAGCGCGCAGCCTTTCGGGCGGGAATCTGCAAAAATTTATTGTAGGGCGTGAAATCCTGCAACAGCCGAAAGTATTAATTATTTCCCAGCCAACCTGGGGCGTTGATGTCGGCGCATCGATGTTTATCCGTCAAACCCTGATTGATCTTTCCCGCCAAGGCGTTGCGATTTTAGTGATTTCAGAAGAGCTGGAAGAACTGTTTGAAATTAGCGACCAGATTTGTGTTCTGGCTGGTGGAAAGCTGTCTGCACCTGTCCCGGCTAAAAATACCAATGCAGAACAGATTGGCCTGCTCATGTCAGGTATTCAGGCAAATCCAGCAATATTGGCTGAATCCGAGCCTGTCCATGAAGCGCATGCGTAGAGAAGAGGTGTAAATATGCATTTATTAGAACCTAGAGAACATCCTTCTCAATTAATGAAATGGCTCTCACCTGTGCTTGCATTACTCGCCATGCTGGCGGTAGGTAGCCTATTGTTTTTAATGCTTGGAGTGAATCCTGCTCAGGCTTTATATATCTTTTTTATTGAGCCATTGACTTCAGTCTATAATCTGAGTGAACTGATAATTAAAGCCAGTCCGCTGATTTTAATTGCCTTGGGTCTGGCTGTTGGGTTTCGTGCCCGTCTGTTTAATATTGGTGCTGAGGGGCAGTTGGCTATGGGGGCCATCTTTGGCGGTGGTATTGCCATCCTGTTTCATGAGCAGATCGGCTGGTGGATTTTACCTTTAATGGTGATTATGGGTGCGATTGGTGGTGCAATTTGGGGCCTGATTCCAGCGCTGCTAAAAACCCATTTTAATGCGCAAGAAACCTTGACCACCTTAATGATGAACTATGTGGCATTTTTCCTGCTGATGTATCTGGTCAATGGTCCATGGCGTGATCCAGATGGCATGAACTTTCCACAATCCTTAATGTTCTCGGAAAGCACGACCCTGCCGCTGATTATGGAAGGCACACGGATTAACGCCTCAATTTTTATCACGATCATCGCAGTGGTGCTGTTCTGGGTTTTTATCCGTAAGAGTCTGATGGCTTATAAACTGGAAGTCAGTGGTCAGGCACCTTTGGCAGCTCAATATGCAGGATTTTCAGCAAAAAAAGCCATCTGGTTAAGTTTGGGAATTTCAGGTCTGATGGCGGGGATTGCCGGAATCTGTGAAGTTGCAGGTCCAATCGGCCAGCTCAATCCGAATATTTCACCAGGTTATGGTTATGCAGCCATTATTGTGGCTTATCTGGGCCGACTAAATCCAATTGGAATCGTACTTTCAGGTTTCCTGATGGCGCTGATCTATTTAGGTGGCGAACTGGCACAAATGCAGTTGCAACTCCCAGTCGCGATTACCGGAATTTTCCAGGGCCTGCTTTTATTTTTCCTGTTGGCTTCAGATGCCCTGATTGAAAACCGCTACCGTTTTACCAAAAAGAAAATCAAAAAAACCATGACCACTGCGCAAGCAGCCTGATCCAGACAGAAGAAGGATAACAACATGAGTATTGAATTAACCGCAATTGTTGCCGGAACTGTCGCTGCGGCAACGCCATTGATCTTTGCCGGGCTGGGTGAGCTGGTAGCAGAGCGTACCGGTGTCATCAATCTTGGGGTAGAAGGCATGATGCTGGTCGGTGCCATTGCTGGATTTGCTTTCGCTAGCCAGTATGAAGCCAGTGTCGCCAGCGCCTTATTTATGGGCGGATTGGCAGGCACATTGATGGCACTAATTTTTGCATTTTTTACCTTATCTTTAAGCACCAATCAATCCGCCTGTGGTCTGGCACTCACTATTTTTGGGATCGGGATTTCTGCCTTTCTAGGACAGAATTATGTCAGTACGGCCTTACCGGGTCTGGAAAACCTAAAAATTCCGGGACTCGCTGATATTCCATTCATAGGGCCAGTCCTGTTCCAGCAAAACTATGTGGTGTATCTGTCCATTCTTGCTTTTGTGCTGGTGTGGTGGGTACTGAGTAAAACCCGTTTAGGCCTGTTACTGAAAGCTGTTGGGGAATCTCCAGAAAGTGCACATGCCATGGGCTATAACGTGCTAGCGATTCGCTATGGTGCAGTCATGTTTGGCGGTGCAATGGCTGGTATTGGTGGTGCATTTTTATCTACGGTTTATACCCCAATGTGGATTGAAAATATGGTCGCAGGACGTGGCTGGATTGCAATTGCATTAGTGGTTTTTGCTGCATGGAAACCAACGCGCTTGATGTTGGGTGCATATCTATTTGGTGGTGTAACGATTTTGCAGTTTCATGCCCAAGCGCTGGGTCTAGAAGTACCGAATGAACTGTTATCGGCATTGCCATACATCGCAACCATTGTCGTCTTAGTCCTCATTTCACGTGACAAGAAGTTATTGAAACTCAATTTACCAGCGTCACTCGGCAAAACCTTTAGCCCTTAATCGGACAAATCTCAGGAATTACTTTATGAAAATTATAAGCGCAGATTATGTCCTGACCATGAACTCCAACCTGGACTGTATTAAAGATGGTGCCATCCTGATTGATGGTGCTCTTATTAAGCAGGTAGGAACATTACAGGAATTAACTCAGCAATATCCTGAAGCTGCAGTTACCCAGTATCCTAAAAGTTTATTGATGCCGGGCTTGATTAATACCCACTGCCACTCAGGCCTGCTACGCGGTACAGCTGAGGGTTTGCCAGTCTGGGACTGGTTGCAACAGTTTATTGACCCGATGCATCGGGTAGTGACTCCCGAAGATTCCAAAATTGCCTCTTATCTCTGCTATGCCGAAGCGCTGCTATCCGGCACGACTACCATTGTGGATATGTGGCGTTATATGGAAGGTAGTGCTGAGGCCGCACAGCAACTCGGTATACGTGCAGTGCTGGTGCCATATGTGGCTGAACATCCAGATCACAACTATTTTGAAACCCTCAATAGTAATGAAGCTTTAATTCAAAAATGGCATCAAGCTGCAAATGGGCGAATTCAGGTCTGGGTTGGCTTGGAACATCTGTTTTATGCTGAAGAAAAAGCCTTGGCACGTATCCAGAAAATGTGTCATGAATATCAGACGGGTTTTCACACGCATAGCAACGAAAGCAAGTTTGATGTTGAAGAAAACCTTCGACGTTATGGCGTGCGCCCGATCCAGACGCTGGAACAATTGGGCATGCTGGATGTACCTCAATGCCTGTTAGCGCATTGTGTCTGGGCCAATTCAGCAGAGATCGAAATTTTAAAACACTATAATGTTGGTGTCGCACATAACCCGATATCGAATATGAAACTGGCATCTGGCGCCGCCCCCATTACGGAAATGCTTAAACATGGCATTGCTGTAGGATTAGGTACTGATGGCGAGAAAGAAAATAATAATTTAGACATGTTTGAAGAAATGAAAACTGCTTCATTATTGGCGAAGTTTTCCGGTCTGGATGCTGCAGCACTGGATTCATGGTCTGTCTGTCAGATGGCAACTCGGACAGGTGCCAAAGCCTTAGGCATGCAGGATCAGATTGGTTCGCTAGAAGCTGGGAAATTTGCTGATATTATTGCGGTAGATCTTGCGACATCGAGAATGACGCCTTTAATTAATCAGGGACCACTATTTAATTTACATACCAATCTGGTGCATGCAGTCCAAGGACAAGATGTGCATATGACCATGGTGAACGGTCAGATAGTAGTAGAAAACCGAAAACTGGTACGTGCTGATCTGCAAATCTTAATTGATCAGGTCAATCAGGCTGCTCCAGCCTTGTTCCAGCGACGCGCAAAATGGCTCGCAGAACAGGGAAGTGCGGTTAATGAATTACAGCGCCTGTAAATAAAGTTTAAAAACTAACCCTAACTTTAAACAGGCTTATTTATGCTCCAGAATGGATAAAAAGGCTTCGAGAAAGTTAGGCAGTCTTTTATGATGGATCTGACCGACCTTAATTACTTCATAGGTCAGACCATCAGCCTGAAGGTTGTTACTTTTAGCTTTTAATTTCTGCAATGTTAACTGTAAGCCTTTTAACCATTCTTCAAGCGCCTTGATCGGAATATCATTTTTAAGATCTCCACCTTGCATGGCAGTTTTAAAATGACTCAAGGTCGTACTATCCTTAAAGCAGGCTTCAACCTGATGTTCAGTACTTTCAAACAGGTCATGCTTGATCACAAATAAAAATTTTCCAATCGCTGGCTTAAGCGCACTGAGATAAATATTTTTTTCATTCAGGGTATATCTTTAGGACTTACGCACTATTATTTATAGATTCTCTGTGGTAGCAGATGATTTTTATCGAGAATAAAGTCATCAATGAAGTTTTTGATAA
>NZ_DDLD01000118.1:0-18139 GCF_002339435.1 Acinetobacter sp. UBA2581
AACTATGGGACAGCAGTGGCCCGAAAGCTGCTTTTTAATTCATTAGGCCTTTATGGCTTAACCACGACCATTACCTGAATTGCTTCAGGTGTTACGGATAAACCTTCTAACAAACTCAAACCTTCTTTCTGCAATTTCTGTAAACGTGCGATTTCATCTTCACGGATACTTGGGTTGAACTGTTTTAAGTAAGTCAGACGGTCAATTTCATACTGCCATTTATTACCATACACTTCTTTAGCCTGCTGCTTGAAGTTTGGTAATGCTGAACGAGCCAATTCCAATGCTTGTTGATAACGCGCTTCAATTACTTCACGGCGCGCTTTCACTACCTGACGGCAGCTATTGCCATCTAAATGATGTAGATATGGTTTCAGGATTTCAGGCGCAATCTTCTGAGACAAGTCCTGACCTTTTTCACTCAGCAATACACGGATCAGCTGTTGTGGCAAGCTTGATGGCAAGTTTAGTGCTTTTGGTGCAACCACATCAACCTTGAACCACACTTCCATCAATACAGAACCTTGTGGTAACGCTGCAGACTTTAAGACTGCAACATTGGTACTACCAAAGCCCTGAGTATTGATCATTTCCATCACGCTTTCAGTGAATGGATGTTCTAGGGTCAAGTACTGTGCATCTTCACGGATTTGAGCCTGGTCACGATAGAAAGTGGCTGTCATGCCCTCTTCATCCAGGGTTAAACCTTGTACCTGCATCTGATCCGTTGGCTTGATGATCACCGTACCATTACTTTGTTCATCAAAATCGATATTGGTCGATGCCATGAAACGCTTCATGAACATTGGCAAGGTGGTATTGTCATCATAGTCTTCAAGCGCATTAACAATTTCCTGTGCCACGACGGGGCGGCAAGAATTGTACTCAAGCAGACGGTCACGACCTTCCTGCAACTCAGCTTCCAGTGCTTCACGTTGTACGCTAACTTCTTCAAGCAGATCTTCAAATTCCTGTCCTTTATCTGCCAGCAGGCAATCTTTCAGAGCAACAATAAAGTTTTCTTGCAGCGTTTGTGCAGTTGGAGAAATGTTGCTGAAAATATTCAGCGCTTCGTTATACCAGCGGAACATACGTTCTTGCGCAGTACTCATCAGATAAGGCACATGAATCTGGATACGGTTTTCCTGACCGATACGGTCCAGACGACCAATACGCTGTTCCAGAACATCCGGGTTGGCTGGCAAATCAAACAGGATCAAGTCAGATGCAAACTGGAAGTTACGGCCTTCTGAACCGATTTCAGAGCACAATAAAATCTGTGCACCATAAGATTCTTCAGCAAAATAAGCCGCTGCCTGGTCACGTTCCAGCAGACTCATGCCCTCATGGAACATGGCAGTACGTATACCTGCATGCAGACGTAATACATTTTCTAGCGCTTCAACCACTGGACCACTACGCGCAATCAGCAATACTTTTTTATGCTTCAGATCAGTACGCAACTTTTCCATCAACCACATTACACGCGGATCAGTTTCCATCCACGAGCCATCGAGTTGAGATTCTTCCGGCCACATTTGCTCACGCAATTTACCATCTTTAGACCAGTTTTCTGGCGCTGGCAATGGTGCTGGCTGACAGTCACGGCCCGGGAAGCCCTGAATTGCCTCACGTGTATTACGGAACAGGATACGGCCCGTACCATGACGGTCTAGCAATTCATGAATCGCACGGAAACGTTGCTCTGGGGTATCTTCAATCGCATGACCAAGCAGGCTTTCAATCGCAGTGAAATGCTCTGCTTCAAGTGGCAGATCTGACATCAACACTTCAGCGATTTTAGCGGTATGCTGATACTGCTCTTCTTCATCCAGGAAACGGTCCAATGAACTGAAACGTTGCGGATCAAGTAAACGTAGACGTGCAAAGTGAGATTCTACACCGAGCTGTTCTGGTGTTGCAGTCAATAACAATACGCCCGGTGTTTTCTCTGCCAGCTCTTCGACCAGATCATAACGGTCATTGCCACCTTCTTCCTCAGACCACATCAGGTGATGCGCTTCATCGACAACCAACAGATCAAAGCCCGCTTCAATCGCCTGTTCGCGCAGATCTTCGTGATCCACCATCAAGTCCACAGAAGCAATAATGCGCTGCTCAGTCAGGAACGGATTTAGATCAGGATCATGCTCTTTAATCGAGGCAGTACGCGCCAGATCAAATAGAGAGAATTCAAGATTGAAACGACGACGCATCTCAATCATCCACTGATATTGCAGTGAATCTGGAACCAAGATCAGGATACGTTCAGAACGGCCAGTTTTAAGTTGCTGATGAATGATCAGACCAGCTTCAATGGTTTTACCTAAGCCAACTTCATCCGCCAGTAAAACACGCGGTGCAAAACGCTGACCGACTTCATGTGCGATATACAACTGGTGTGGAATCAGACCTACACGCGAACCGACCAAGCCACGCAATGGACTGGTTTGCATATTGGCTTGCATCAGCAAGGCTTCAATACGCAGGTCATACCACTCTTTATAGTCAATCTGGCTGGCCAGTAAACGGTCTAAAGGTTTAGACAACTGGATCGTTGCGCCTACACGGGTTTCATTTAAAGCTTTACGTTCTTCTGTGCCATCTTCAAGAGTACGGACTATGTGATAACGCACTACGCCATTGCGATCTTCAACTGACTCAACGGTCCAGATCGTACCTTCCTGATCTTGCAGCTCGTCATTTGCATTAAATACGATACGAGATAAGGGTGCGTTACTGCGAGCATAGACGCGAGTTTCATCGCTTTTTGGGAATAAAATGCTGACCGATCGCTCATCAACATCAATGAGAACCCCTAAACCGAGTTCTGTTTCAGTATCTGATAACCAACGTTGACCAATAGCAAATTGCTGCAATTTTTCCACCTTTATCTTAAGTACAAGATTATGAATATCAGGCTCAATCACGAAACGTCATTTGAGCAAAATTTCACACCTTCAAGCAATGTATTTTGACATAAAGCCCACTAAAAAGTGAGCATAATTCACGTCGATTAAACAAGTATTTCCTAGAATTCAGCCGGACAATTAAATTCAACTAACTCTTCTGTTTTAGGATGATAAAAACTTAAACGCTCAGCATGTAAGCATAGACGCGGACTAAGCTGTTGCTGCTCTGGCGTTGCATATAAGGTATCGCCAATAATCGGATGTCCGAGATATTGCATATGTACACGGAGTTGATGTGAACGACCGGTAATCGGGGTCAGTTTCACCCGGGTCACAGCTTGCCCCTGAATTTCAAAATGTTCGATGACCTGCCATTCTGTAATAGCCGGCTTATTATGATTCGGTTCAGCAATATGCAGTGGTGGACGGCTTGGATCATAAATGACAGGCACATCAACTGTACCCTTGCCTTCTAATGTTCCAGCCACGATGGCCTGATAGGTTTTATCGGTTTGGCGTTCCTGGAACTGGCGGGAGATGGATTTTTGCCCTTCACGGCTTAAGGCAAATACTAAGATACCGGAAGTATCTCGATCCAGACGGTGGATCAGTAAAGTTTTAGGTTCTAATTTGATGAGGCGATTGATCAGGCAATCTTGTAAATCTTCTGTTTTACCGGGCACTGTGAGTAAGCCTGCAGGCTTATGGATGACCATAAAATCTTCATCACGATGTATCAGATGTTCGGTTAGAAAATTACTCAAAGTTCAATCCCACGCTGATCGCGAAAAACAAGGCGGCCATAATAGAAAGCTTGAGTGATAATTACAATGCGCATTTATGTAAATGGCGATGAAATTTCCGATTATTTTAAGAAAATTACCCAATTACCGATTATCGACGTGCAGATTGCATTACAAAGCTCACTAAATCATGTAATGACGGGTGTTCCAGCACATCTTCATAACGTAGCTCAGCACCATGCGCGCGCCATGTGCCAACCAGACTCACTACCGCAACCGAGTCCAGTCCATACTGTTTTAAGTCAGCATAAGGATCAATTTCCAGCGCATCCATATGCAGCTGTTCAGCTACTGCTAACATAACGCCTTTAGTTGACAATACATATTCTGACGACGCACTTAAGTTCCACAATCGGGTCAGACTACAGCTGTTCATATGATGCAAACCTTGTGCCGATTTATTCTCAATCCACTGGATATGCTGTTCCTGGCTAGGCATCAAAATTGCGTCATTAATTATGCAAATTTGTTCTGTCACACTTTGCAGATGTGGCAGGATCTGTTTCAGCATCGGTGTAATCTGTCCGGCGAAAATCAGTTGTGAATGAGTTGAAGCATATTCTCCAAGTTGCTGCATACCTTGCATTAAATCATCGCCATACAAATCAACGATTGGAATATCGAGTGCTTTGGCTTTATTACTGATCTGGATCAGATGAGTTATCAGGTCGCTGTCTTGTATGCCCTGCTGCATACGCAAGTTTTGCAATCCGACTAAAACCAAAACAGATTCATTTGATGCAAGCTGCCATTTGGCTTGAGATGGCGCGAGTTGGATTTTTTTGGGCATGGGGTACAGCATGGGAAGCTCTTATAAATACAAAATAGCATGATGATTCATGCTATTTTAGTTTAGCATCGATTTGAAAAACACTTTGATTTTACAGACGTTTATTGTTCTAATTTCGTATAACCACCATTATGTTAAATGCATGTGATTTTTTCGAAATTATAACTTTGAAGCAAATACTTTACTTTAAATATGATAAAACCAAAGGATAAAGAAAATTTTGATTTAGGTATCTAATAAGTGAATTTTTCAGGTGATGTAGAAGTTTTTTTATCTTGTCTTGGAGCTAAAGAGTCAAATTCAAATATTTTGAAAGCAGTTATTCTTGTTGCAAGTGTGTTTGACACATTAGAGACTAACTTTTGTGGAGAAAATTTATCCTATTGGCAATTTTTCAAGAGAGGCGTTACGTTCAGATTTAATGAGCATCAGATCCTAGATACCATTTTCATCTACCCTAAAGAGAATGAAGAATATTACTCATACCCATTTTTAGAAGATCTAATCATAGGTATTAATCATAAAAGTACAAAGCAATCTGTAGTTAAGCTATTTGGAAATCCAGAAAGAGAAAGTAACTATTGGCTTAGATATAAAATACTTGATAACTACTTACATTTTGAATTCGATGATTCATCAGAGTTAAAGCAAATTACAATGGGACTATTTTGAAAATAGAATCTGCTTTAAGTTAAGAATTTCTAAAATTAACATAATACACGTTATACGAAATTATTTTGATTTCCTTTTTAAATCATAACTTTATTGTATATAGACAAGCTCTCTCATTAGCGATTGGGCTTTTTAGTTGATATTTCACGTTCCACGCTTCATTTTGGAACATCGTTGGATGATTTTATTAAATTGAGCTGATCAATTTCTATTTTGGATTAGCTTTGCTTAGCCAAAAACTTCTCAATCGCTTGCTGTGCAATCTCTGCATCTTGGAAAGACTTCACTCCAGAAACACCCATTGCACCTATGAGCTGACCTTGATACATAATCGGCTCACCACCTTCTAACATCCCAGAAAAAGTATCCATCGTCAGAAAGCCCATTTGACCGCCTTTGATAATATCTTCAAACAGCTTGGACGGACGGCGACTAATGGCAGAACATCTTGCTTTTTCCAGACACAGGTTTGCTGTCATCGGTGATGCACCATTCATACGCTTCATTGCCAATAAATTATCAGTTTCATCAATCACAGCAATACTGACATTAAAGCCATTTTCTAACGCATATTTATAGGCCTGATTTAATAAAAACTCAGTATCGCTTAAGGTCAAATAATGTTTGGTTTTCATCAAGATTTTCCTAATTTTTAATGTAAATCTCCCCCTAGCCCCCTCTTTTAAAAGAGGGGGAACTTAAATTTTTAAGCTTAAGATTTCCCTCCTTTTCCAAAGAAGGGTTAGGGGGGATTAAAAACTTAAGCTTTCATTTCAGCAAAAGTTTCTTTAGCCGCCTGGATCGTGAATTCAATATCTTCATCACTATGCGCAGCTGAAATAAATCCTGCTTCAAATGCAGATGGAGCCAGGTTCACACCACGACTTAACATGCCATGGAAGAATTTTTTGAAGGCTTCAACATCACACTTCAGCATTGAATCAAAGCTGGTGATGTCTTCCTGATCCGTGAAGTACAGGCCAAACATACCGCCCACTTGTTGAGTCTTGAATGAAATACCAGCTTCATCCGCAGCTGCCTGTAAACCTGCAAGCAGTTTTTCCAGTTGAGCAGTCAGTTTTTCATAAAAACCTGGCTCACGCAGATGTTTAAACATCTCGATCCCGGCACGCATTGCTAGCGGGTTACCCGACAAGGTACCTGCCTGATACACGTTACCTAATGGTGCGATGCATTCCATCACTTCTCGTTTACCACCAAAAGCACCGACTGGCAGACCTGCACCAATGATTTTACCTAAAGTCGTTAAATCAGGAGTCACGCCATAATGTGCCTGAGCACCGCCAAGACCTACACGGAAACCGGTCATCACTTCATCGATGATGAATACTGAACCATGCTCATCACAAACATCACGTATCGCTTGCAGAAAACCATCAATCGGTTTCACCAGATTCATGTTCCCTGCCACTGGCTCAACAATCACACCCGCAATTTCAGAGCCAAACTTGGCAAAGCATTCTTTTAAAGTGGCAATGTCGTTATAAGGAAGAGTTAATGTATGTTTGGCAAAATCAGCAGGTACACCCGCAGAAGTCGCTTCACCTTCGCCTTTAGTTAACAGGCCAGAACCTGCTTTTACCAGCAACGAGTCAGAGTGACCGTGATAACAACCTTCAAATTTTACGATTTTGTCACGTCCGGTATAACCACGCGCCAAGCGGATCGCAGTCATCGTTGCTTCAGTACCGGAATTGGTCATACGTACCAGTTCAATGGATGGCATGATGTCGCAAATGATATCTGCCAGAGTCGTTTCATGCACGGTTGGTGCACCAAAGCTTAATCCATCTACTGCTGCATCTTGCACCGCTTTAATAATCTCAGGATGTGCATGACCCAGAATCATTGGACCCCATGAACCTACATAATCCACATAGCGCTTGCCATCGACATCGTACAGATAAGCACCTTGGGCTTTCTCGATAAAGATAGGCGTACCACCCACGCCATTGAAGGCACGTACAGGTGAGTTGACGCCACCCGGAATATGTTTATTGGCTTGTTTAAATAGTTGTTCTTGCTTTGGAGATAAACTCATGAGAATCACTCAACTCAAAAATACAATAAGAAATAAAAATTAAGCTTGTTCAGCAAACAGTTCCGACCAGTCATACACACGTTGACCGACAGTTGACATTGAGCGACCCAATACATCACTAATGACTGCACAAAGGTCGGCGCCGGCTTCAATGACTTCTTTGCCGTTTTCCACCGTCAAACCGCCAATAGCACAAATCGGTACATTTAATTTACTTTTGGCCTGTTTTAAGGTTTCCAGACCAATATTACCTGCTTCTGGCTTGGTATCAGTCGCATAGATCGCGCCAAAGGCCACATAATTAGCCCCATCAGCAATGGCTTGTTCAGCAAGCTCAAGTGAATTATTACAACTGCGGCCAATCAATACATTTTTGGGCAAACGTTCAACAGCTTCCTGAATTGAGCCATCATCCTGACCCAAATGCACGCCTACGCCATATTTTACTGCAGTTTCTAAATCGTCATTAATCACAAATGGAACTTTGTACTGTTCGCACATTTGTTTCATATATTCGATTTCGTAAGCCTGATCTTCTTTCGCTACTTTTTTACGACGATACTGAAGTACCGCAACTTCATAAGTCGCCATTGCACCTTCAAGTTTTGCCAAGAGAAGTTCAATAGGATCATCATTGGTAATTAAATACAAACCGCGCATGACTGCCGCCATTCAAAATACATACGCTATTATAGGCATAAATGGGCGAGTTTCCCCATCCTAAACACTGAATAATACCCAATTCAGGTATTAGATTATTATTTGTACTTTTTATACAGGTGATTGATCAATATCCCTATTTTCAGTGATAGGCGGCTGCGAGAATTTACGTTTTAATGGTTTTATAACAATAATGATAAAGTGTTAATGCTTACGCGCTCCGACAAACGCTTTTAGGATTTTGCAGATAACTTAGTGGAGAAGTTGCAAAATTCTGAAAGCGATTTTTTTATGTCCGAATTTTACAATTCCTGTTTATAAAATTGTTCGAATACCATTAGTCAAAAAACTCAAAGAAAACTTCAAAATACCCAATTTCAGGGATAGGTTTACACCCATTAAAGGATTTAAATAAGTTTGAACACAACAAATAAATAGAAAAGCAAAAGCTGTGTTTTATCTACCAGATCCTTTCTAGCTTTGGGTAAACCGTTAATGAGGAGACGTGTCAAAGCTAGAAAGGATCGACTCATCTAAGCAAAACCGACCATCTTATCTTTCGAACTTGCCTCATTCATCTCGTGAATATTTTCGAAATCATTCAGATAAATTAAAAATACGTCAATGCACATCTTTCTATTTTTTTAAATATAAAAAAAGCCCGGAGAAGGTCACTCCAGGCTTGGAAAACTGATTTATTCAGTGACTTATACTCTTTGATAAAATACTGAATAGGTAATAAAACAATTAATAGAATAATAACTCTACACTTGCAAGTGTTTTTATCGTTTTTATTGCAATACTTAAGCATAAATCCGATAAAACGTCATAAGCCCTAACTTGGAGTTTTGTCGTGCTTACGATCGACCAAGCTCAGGTTACCACGTAATACATCAGCAAACATACGCCAGTCTGAAATAAAACTGTAAAGCGGCTGTTTAAAGCTGGCCGGTTTATTCTTTTCAAAAATGAAATGACCAATCCAGGCACAGGCATAACCTGAGAGTAGTCCATAGGCCACATATTTGGCTTTACGCTGACGAAGGGCTTTGCTAAAAAAATATAAACCGATACTGCTGCCTGCGACATGCAAGCGGCGACTCATGATATGGCGATGCTCAGTCAGATAAAACCGGTAAAATTCATGATAGTCACGAATCGGCATTTGTGAAGAAGTCAGTACTGCAATCTCATTGCTCGGCTGCACCTGTGCATTCATTATCATCATCCTAATCTTTTTTCTTCACCTTAGCGCATAATTTAGGCAATTAAAAGTACCTTTATTTTCATGCAATTCTGTACCTGAATTTGGCTTAGATATTGAATTGTCATGCTTTCAGCAAAAACTGGTGAATGAGATCAGCATGTTAATTTTTCCATTTCCATTTTTTTCAATCGGTCAAGTCTTACATCAGATTGGTTTTTCGTTACAATCAGCCGCTCAAAAGTCTAAAAAATATTTCCGTTTCATATCGGAATTTCATGCAAGCGAATAAAAATTCAATTTGTTTTTTAATATTTTTCAATAAATTGAATAGACAGGATAATTATCATGGTTGAAGTTGAACTCAAGTTCCAGATTCCCGCGGCACGCCGTACTGCCCTGCTTAAGGCACTTGATCCTAAGAAATCTCAACAGATCCAGCTTCAAGCCAAATACTATGATACTGCAGACCGTCAACTGGCCCAGCATGGAATTGCCCTACGTCAGCGATTAGAAGGCAGTCGTTGGGTTCAGACGTTAAAAGCGGCAGGCAAAAGCCACATTGAACGTTTCGAGCATAATCATGATCTAGATGAATTAGAATATTCTTCTGAGCTGGACCTGAGTATTTACAAGCAGTCTGCTGAAGCGCAAACCTTGCTTAATCGTGCTTTAGGTGATCAGTTTGACCTGCTGCAACTGCAGTTTGAAACCGATATTGCCCGTACCTTGCGCGTGATTGAATATGAAAATACGTCAATCGAAGTCAGCTTGGATATCGGCTGTATTCGCACGCCTCATGCTGAACAGGAAGTGCATGAAGTCGAATTCGAGTTAAAGCATGGCTCAATTCAGGATTTGCTGGCCTTTAGTTTTGAATGGGTCAAAAAATATCAGTTGTGGCTGGATGTACGTAGTAAAGCAGAAATCGGGAATCTGTTAGCGACTAATCAGAACGTAAGTCCTGCTACTTTTGCCAAGGAATTCCAGATCAGCAAAAAAGATAGTGCAGGCAAAAACCTGTGTCATCTGGTGGCCCAGCAAATGCAGCACTTATTGCCCAATATCGCGGCAATCTCCGCGCAAGTGGCAGAACAGGAACATATTGATCAGGCACAACAGGCCTTAGATCATCTCTATCTGACCCTACTTTTGTTTAAAGATTGGCATCCTCAAGTTTCAGACAAATGGGCGCATCAGCTTGCCGCATTTAAACACCAGTTTGAACATCTGCAACATTTACAGCACATGCAAAACACTCTGGCTGGCTTCCTGCAAAATCCTACAACCGCAGAGAACCTGACTAAAGATATTCTTTATGCTAAGGAGAAGCTGGGCAATCTGGTTAAATCTACCCAGAATGTGCATCACTATCTGGAATTGTTGATCTTCAGCTTAAGTACAGATGAAGCTAAGCCGCTAGAATTAAAATCTGCAGCGCAAACTACCCTGCAGCAACAATACAAAGTTTTGCAGGAACAGATGAACCAGACTGATATTACGAATTTTGAAAGTCTGGATCAGCTAGCAATTCGCATTCAGGAATTAAAATTCAGCTTCCCGATTTTGACCACAATTTATGATGTCAAAAACCTGCAAAAATACAGCAAGGCGTTAAATGATGCGCAGCAAGCAGCAAATGAATATCAGACGCTGGCCTCTTCTGCAGTCTATATTCAACAGACCGAGCTGGAAGCCAGTGACTGGTTTGTGCTGGGTTGGTTGACCGCAAAACAGGAAGTCTATGCACAAAAATTACTGGAAGCGACAGAACAGTTTCTGGTCAGCCGCAAATTCCTTAAGTAAGTATTTAACTGACTTTCAAAGCACGCTACGGCGTGCTTTTTTGTTGCACAAGCACATCACAATACTTTTGTTGTTTGGTCTATATTGATTGTTATGAGCTTCATCGAGAAGGAATGGCCCGATGGCAGAAATCGAACTCAAATTCCAGATTCCGCAAAGTATACGTCACCAATTCGAACAAGATTTTCAGCAGTACGGGCCGACTCGACATCATTTATGTGCCAAATACTTTGATACTGCCGATCAGCAGTTACAGCAGCACAAAATTGCACTCCGGCAGCGTCTGGAAGACCGTCAATGGTTTCAGACCTTAAAAGCACCGAGCCAGCATCAGTTTGAACGCTTTGAGCTGGAAGAAAGACTGGATGCCGCACCCGACAACTGTGATTTAAAAGCTTATGCCAAGCATAAACAGGCTCGGAAGATTCTAAAACAGGCTCTTCACACCCTAGATACGCCTCTGTCTCTGCAATTTGAAACTGATGTAGAGCGGGATCTCTGGATTGAAGATTACCGAGGAAGTCAGATTGAAATTGCACTGGACAGAGGTGAGATTCGTTCTAATGGCCAAACCTTGGATATTTATGAAGTTGAATTTGAGCTCAAAAGTGGCAAACTTGATGACTTAATTGATTTCGTTAAACCCTGGATTCAACGCTATCAGTTATGGCTGGATGTACGCAGCAAATCTGAACGTGGTTATGCCCTGTTGAATAATGAAACTGATCTTCCGGTCCAGCATCAAACAACTTTAGAACTCGCAGCTAAAGACGATATTCATCATATCTTGCAAAAAACTATCACCAACTGTCTGACTCACCTGTTTCCTAATGCGACGGCGATTGCGCTAGAGAATTACAATAGTGACCATGTGCACCAGGCCCGCGTCGCTATCCGGCGTTTACGTAGTGCCTTAAAAATCTTCCAGCCCTATCATGAGGATTTGCCAGAGGAATGGCAGGATCAGTTACGAAATATTTTCCAGCAATTAGGTTCTACCCGGGATCGCGATGCTTTGGCTGAAAGTCTGCTTCCTCAGCTAGAAGCGGCAGGTTCACCAGTATTGCAATTACCTCCAGCCCAGCAGGATCAGGCGGATATTAGTCAACTATTCAGAAAGCCCGACACGATGGAGCTAATAGTGGAGCTGTTACGTTTTAGTCAGGATCAGAATGGAGATCAACAAAAGTCCTCCCATAAAATCCTATGTAAAGGACTCAGTAAACTGCACCAGAAAGTCTGTGCAGATGCAGAGAATTATCAGGAACTGGATATTGAATCGCGCCACCGAACCCGCAAGCGGGTTAAACGCTTGCGTTATAATGTGGAATTTCTGCAAAGCTTGTTTCCTGAAAAGGAAGTCAAAAGATATCTGAAAGCGCTAAAACCCTTACAGGAAACTTTGGGTCATTATAATGACCTGTTTGTCGCAGAAAGCCTGTATAGACCTTATGCCAAAAAACACTCCAAGGCATGGTTTGTCATCGGGTGGCTTACTGCAGAACAGCAGCATCTGTCGAAACAGGCTGCCGAGCAGTTACAGAAATTTTCTCACACCAAACCATTCTGGCAATAGATAAATAGGCAAAATCGCTCTAGCGATATTTGCCGTACACTTTCCAAGTATTGTTATCGGCTAATGGATCGCTATAACTATCGCTACGCTGCTTACGCGGCTTATCACGGGCATCAACCAGCTCAAAATGTGGTTCAACACTCAGGACGATTCCATTCACATAAAATCGAGTCCGAGTGTATTCACTTTGACCATGCTGGAACACATAAGTACGCAGATCTACAAATTCACGATGTGCCACTAAAGCCGCCGTCTCATCACTGTCTAGCCAGCGTTGCATGGCCTGAATCTGTTCCGGTTCAAATTGTCCACATTTTTCAATCAGGCTGGCAATACCACGAAAGGTCTTGGATTCTTTAGCGCGGGTTTTATTAATCCGGATGCGGTCCACATGAAAATAGAATAAGGGTAGATTCAAATGACTTGGCAAATGAATCGCATCCAGGACTTCATCTTCCATAAAAGGCTGAAACAGGTCCTGTGCCCTTTCAATCAACCCCAGCCATTGCTTGTAATATTCTTCGACCTGCGACTTGGTGCCATAATAAATTGGCAATCCTTCAACATTGGCCAGATTTGCCGGTGGCCAGATATTCTGGCGCAATAAGGCAATATCACTTTTCAGACTCTGTACCGCAATTGCATCTTGCATGAGATTCACATTTTTATTGCTTAGGCTATTTTTAGATTAAGGCAAAGGTTTAGTTTCTGCAAGGCTTTGCCTATAATTAGTGATTAAGATTTTATTATCAGGAAAAATTCATGGTTCAAAAGATTGAAGCAACCGATGTAACCGAAGAAGAAGCGTTAAATGCTGCATTCTTTGAACGTGCTGATGAATTTATTAAACAGGCCAACGAATTTAGCCGTGTAGAAAAAGGCTCTCAGGAAAACCCGGCAGAAAAACGTGGCCAAGTCAGCGCCGCAATGCTGTTTGGTACTGCCCGCTTTAATACCTGGGTCGCTGCCAACAATTTCAAAGATGGCAACGAGATGCGCGACGCTAAAGATCAGGTCATGTCTTATATCTTGCAGCAATTTCAGATGATGCTGGAAGATAACTACGATGAATACTGTGAGCAGTTTGAGAACTATTTACGTTTCCGTCGTAATGAAGAATTTCATGCCAACAAGCATCAACACGACCACGATCATTAATGAAAGCCCTACGGGGCTTTTTTTAAATCTTTGATTTTTAATTTGACTTTAATGCTGCATTTATCCTATAAAAAATGAATAAAAATTAAACGACGACCAAAAATATCATGCAGCAACTGCCTTTTCCGATTATAGATCCGCATATTCATCAATGGGACCCTTATACCACACCGCATGCCGCAGCCTCTGCCATAAAATTATTTGGCAAACATCCAAAACTGCTGGACAAGATGGTGCGACTGATCAAGCCCAAAGCGGTGATTGATACGATTGGCCTCACCGAACATCTGACCGCGCCTTACCTACCTGAAAATTACAAACATGATATTGGTCATTACCAAGTTGAACAGATTGTGCATATAGAGGCAAGCTGGCATGAACATAAAGGTACTGGTGTGGTTAATGAAACCAGGTTTATTGCCGGACTG
The DNA here is from genome assembly GCF_002339435.1 of Acinetobacter sp. UBA2581. Classification (NCBI taxonomy): domain Bacteria; kingdom Pseudomonadati; phylum Pseudomonadota; class Gammaproteobacteria; order Moraxellales; family Moraxellaceae; genus Acinetobacter; species Acinetobacter sp. UBA2581. Next base: position 14,072 of record NZ_DDLD01000118.1, read on the forward strand.
CCTTTTGCTGAACAAAATATTCAACTAGGCGGCATTGTGGCCACAGCTGACCCTCGTCAAAAAAACTTTAAACAGCTGCTGCAATTGCATCATGAAGTTTCGCCTAAACTACGTGCTATTCGTAAAATGGCATCGTTCCATGCCGATAAAGGCATTCATGCTTGGACCGATGAACCGCATTTATACTGCAACAAGAAATTTCTGAAAGGATTTGAAGAATTAGCCAAAGCCAATTTAAGTTTTGATGCCTGGGTTTATTCTACCCAAATTTCTGATGTGGCCCATCTGGCCAAAACATTTCCTGAAACACCAATTGTGCTGGATCACTTGGGCACACCTGCCGGCATCTTTGGTAAAGTCGGTAAAGCGACAGGACAAACAGCACAGCAGCGAGACTATATTTTTCAGACCTGGAAAGAAGACCTGGCTGAACTGACAAAATGCCCGAATGTGTATAGCAAAATCTCTGGTCTGTTTATGCCTGTACTCGGTCACCGTTTTCATTTAGATCGAAAACTGGCAAAAAAAGATGAACTGATTCAGCTCGCGACTCCGCTAATCCAACATGCCTTACAATGTTTCGGTAAAGATCGCATCATGTTTGCTTCTAATTTCCCGATGGATCGTGTCAGCACAGATCTGGTCACCATCATTGATGCCTTTAGCGATATTGTGCAGAACTATGACGAACATGCTGTAAAGCCGGTTTTTTATGAGAATGCGAAACGCTTTTATCGCTTATAGAAGTCTTATTGGGTAAAACTGAATCAACAAATAGATTAAAATTTTTCATGGTCATAGATACGCGGAAACGTCATCCGCAATTGTTTGAGGCAGGACTACATCGTAAGAAGATGGCTTCTATAATAAATTTATTTCGTAAAAGTGGTGGACGAGTTTTGCAGATGACAAATGGTTTTGGCTACTTTTGCCGAAACAAAAGTAGCCATATAGACATCTAAACACTGATTCAAAATGAAAAGATACCGTCATTGACTTATAAAAATTATGGAGTTTATTTCACCGCTTTCCCATACTGATCCGCCATGACTTCGACCAGTTGATCCGGTTTAACATATTTTTTGATAACGGCATCGACATCTACTTTGGTCAGCTTGGCAATGGCCTGATCGCGTTTTTCCCGATAAATCAGATTACGATCCTTTTCAAGTTGTGGGATCAGCATGCTGTGAATACGACGATCATCTTCCAGTGCAGTGACGCGCTGTTTCAAAATCGTGGCTTTCGCTGCTTCAACTTCCTGCTCGGTTACTCCTTTGGCCAAAAGTTCATTCAATACCTTATGCACAGCTTGGGACACCTGTGCTGATCGGCCAGGCGTATAATTCGCCTGAATGCCTAATGCACCTGAGTCAATCCATTCATCATACTGAGCATTGGCACTAAAGCCATAAACCAGCGCATTTTTCTCACGCAGTTCCTGTGCTAAACGTGAAGACAACTGTGAATCACCTAGAATGTGTCGGAATACCAGCATGGCAGGCAAATCTACATGTTCTGCACCGACAGGAAATGTCATGACAGCCTGATAATGACCGAACTCACGCTGTTCAGACAACGCATGGATTTTCTGTGCCGGATAAACTGTATATTGACCACTTAAGCGCTCATAAGGCTGCTTAGCTTTCCAGCTCGCAAAGTTATTTTTGAGGACTTTACTTACGGACTTCGGATTAAATTCCCCGGTCACTGCGATCTGGGCATGATGCGTATTAAAGAACTGCTGATATAAAGCTACGACCTGTTCACGAGTAGCAGCTTGAATCTGTTTTTTCGCCAGTTCAGGTTCAAAATGATAGCGAAGGTCACCCGGCTGATAAATCTCGGTCGCGCGAGACATGGTCAGGCCTGCCACCATATTGGGCTCAGTATAAGGACGGTCTAACGCAGATAGGCTTTGTCCTTTAATCAGGTCAAACTGACTCTGCTCAAAGGCCGGTTTATTGAGCACATCCAGCACATACTGGAAAAACTCTTCAAACTTCTCTTTTTTGGCACTGATCTGAATGCTCATGCCATTTTCAGAGGAACTGGCCGTGGCTGAACCACCGGACTCAATAATTTTATCGGCAATCTGTTGCAAGCTTTGGGTTTCAGAAGAACGCAGCAGTAAGTAGGCTGTCAGATCCAGAATCTCGCCTTTATTGAACAAACTTTGTGCCGTACCAAAATTAAGTGCAATAGTGGCATAAACTTTGTCATCCTGAGTCTGGGTCGGGAATAAAGCGTATTTAATGCCATTCTTCAGTTTGCCACGCTGAATCTGTTTGTCCTTGGCCTGTAAATATTGCTTGGACTGCGCCACATACTGCTTTACTTCTGCCTGATAGACACTGACATCTTTCAGCGGTTCTGCTGCTTCAGCCTGCTGGTCCAGAGTTTGAGCCGGCACTTCAGTCTGGGTCAACTCCTGTGCTTTTTTCTGATCTTCTGGTGTCGGCAAGATATTGCCAGAAATACGATATTCCGGCTTAAAGAATGCCTTATACACCTGATTGATCTGATTGACATCCAGCTTTTCTATGGCTTGCAGATCTTTGAAATACTGGCTCCAGTCACCTGAATAAGCCACTACATATTCACTTAAACGCGAACCTAAAGCGGTTGCGCTATTTTTAATATTGTGCGCCTGGTTTCGGGTTAGACTTTTAGCCCTGTTTAATTCGGTTTCGTTAAATGGCTGGCTCTGCTCTACACCCTGAATCAGGCCCTGCTCAACCTGCTTGACTTGATGATTTGGCGCATAGATGGCACCCATAAACACCAGATTAAAATCTTTATCCAGCCAGGTCATAGACTGCACTGTAGTGGTCTTACCCGTCTCGACCAGACTTTGATACAGGTGTCCGCTAGGTTGCAAGGTATATAAGATTGGAGACATGGCCAGCGTGGTTTTAATACTTTCTTCTGACTGGTTCAGATAAATATTAAATTTGGCCAGATCACTACCCTTTTGCACGGTAAATTCACGCTGTTTGATCTGTTCAGGTTTTAGCGCAGGCACTTTTACCGCTTCAGGCACTTTGCGGGACTGGATCGGGCTGAAATGGGTATCAATCTGCTTCAGCACTTCTGCCTTATTAAATTTGCCTGAAATAATCATGAGGGCATTATTCGGTGCATACCAATGACGATAAAACTGGTTCAGCTCCTGCATCTTGATCGATTGCAGTTCGTTCAAATCGCCAATCGGTAATCGTCCCAGATATTGATTGCCATAAGCTGATTTAAACACCTGATCCATCAGCACGGAAAATGGCTGATCCAGACGGATTTCACGCTCACGCTTCACGATATCAATTTCAGTTGGCACATACTTTTCTTGCAGGACAAGCTTATCCATACGTTCAGCTTCAAGGAAAATTACTTCATTGACCGCAGTCTGCTCAGGACGAATCACATTGGTATATTTGGTTGAGTAATAGTCAGTACTGGCATTGGTCATTAAGGTATATTGATCCAGACGGCGCTGGAACTCATCTCCCTTTACATTTTCCGTGCCTTTAAATGCCAAATGTTCAAGCAGATGTGCCAGACCACCTTTGCCTTGCGGATCATTCAGTGAACCGGTCAGATAAACCGTATTCATAAACACTTTATTTTCTTTATCATTGGACGCAAGAATAATTCTTAAGCCATTTTCCAGTCGATATTCTTCGATATTCTGTTCTGTTTTCACCAATACCGGCTGTGCAAAACTGGCCGCTGTCCAGCCAGATAATAAAATCGCCAAGCTTAAACGTTTAAAGCGTATTTGCATTGTTCATCCAAATTTTTAAGTGTGAATTTTTATTTACAGTCACTCTCATCTTAGAGAAAAGTCTTTATTATGAATAGTCTATTTTATAAGAGGCCAAATAAAATACCGCGCAATTTCACGGTATTTTATTGAATATATTAATTAAATATAAAGTTCGGCCAGCATAAACAGTTTGGCATAACCAGAAATTTCAATGCGGTCTTGTTCTTTTAATGCGCAATATAATACACCACCACGCTGAGAGGCCTGATAAGCCACCAGTTCAGTTTTATAGGACTTACGCACTA
>NZ_DDLD01000007.1:0-9405 GCF_002339435.1 Acinetobacter sp. UBA2581
CTATTTCAGGACAAGACAAAGAATCAGATTAGCTCTTCGCCATTTTTCTTGGCCTGTTGTGTGTCTTTATAGACATTCAGGCAAATCGTGAACAAGACCAAGCTTGCCACCAATGGCCAAAAAAGTACATATAGGGTCAATAATTGACTTGTCATCTGAAATCTCCTTATTTACTTTTCTCAGATAGCTGGTGAAACTCAATCACCATCTTATTGATTTGTTTAAAATCAAATCGTTCTTTACTGTAGACCAGCGTCAACACAGTACATACCAGTGCACTAGTGCCATAAGCTGTTAGTGAGCTTAACAAGGTGCCGTATTCGTGCAAGAAGCCGATGGTCCATGGCATGAAGCCAATACTGGCCAATATGCCAACGACCAGACCCACTTTCTTGCCGAAGAAACCAAAGGTCATCAGTCCCAGCACCACACCAATCCCCAAGGTTGCAACGAGTTCAAAGCCAAGTGCGATCAATCCCTGAATCGGAAGCCATTCAAAACGTACTATCAGAAAGCTGAAAAATGCGAGGCCCACTGACCAGTTAAAGGCCTGGGCATTCACCTTGTCCCAATACAGGCTGACAATCACTGGGAACACAATAGATCCCCAAAGCGCTCCCACAAAAATCAGCATCGATAAAATGTCAAATTTCAAGGTGGCAATCACAATTCCAAGCATGGTGGCAACGATCATGGTCATACGGCCAATGAATAGCATTTTCTTTGGATCAGGGCGGTTTTTCGCAATCTGTTTGCCATAAATGTCCGTCATGACAATCGCAGACAGGGCAGACAGATCCGAGTCAGCGGTAGAAGACAGGGCTCCAATCACCATGATAAATAACAGCGCAACCATAAATGGCGAAAGATAAGTCGCTGCCATTTGTGGAATCAGGTTATTCAGGTTGCCATCAATGGGCTGAATACCTGCAAATAACGCCAATAATCCAAGCATGCCTAGACCAATAACAATTGCAGCATAACCAATCGTTGCAGTGATAAAGCTTGGCTTAATCAGATCTTCACGGACTGCAAACAGGCGCTGGGCAATGGTCTGATTACCAATTGCGTAGGCCAATACGGCAACAAAAAATGGCGCGCCTTGTTCCAAGAAGGCTGTTTTAGAGAAAAAATCCAGCTGTTCCGGTTGCAGATGATGAATCCCGCTTTGAAACAGGGATGGCCCACCTAAGGTAAAGAATAAGGTTGGAATAATAATCACCGCCGCGACAATCATTGCCACCAGTTGACCAAAATCGGTAAAGACTGAGGAGCGGAAGCCCGACCAGAGGGTATAGGACAGTACACCGATACTGGTAATCAGCACGCCATGGATAAAGCTTAAAGGAGATAAAATTTCAACCAGTGCCCCGGCGGCAGTAAAGTTTACCATCAGGCTGATCACGCTACCCACAATATTGGAACCCGCCAGAATCATCTGGCTTTGATTGCCATGCCGGGCATGCATGATTTCCGCCAAAGTATGTGCATTAGGCGCCAGTTCACGAAAGCGCTTGCCAAAGGGATAGATAAATAAAATCATCAGCGCACCCCACAAACCATAGTGTAGGGCACCGGAAACGCCGTATGTATATCCGGATGAAGCTGCTGCATAAAACGAGGCGGCCCAGATCCAGGTGGCGGTCATACTGGCCGCAGACATTCCAAATCCGATGGAGCCATTCGAGACCATGTAGCCATCGACATTTTCATTTTTCTGTTTAATACGTAACGATAGTAAAAAGGTGATGCCATAGAAAAGCACCATCAATAGTACAGTTGCTGTACTAGTGAATTGAAACATACATACTCCTTAAGCGGGTCACCTTTTGTTCTTGAAAATTAAATCATTGGTGACAGATTAAGGCTCTAAAATAGACAGAGCAGTGAAGCTATAGAACATCAAAAAAATTAGTGTCCGAATATAGAATTTATATTCATCTCTACAGCAGAAAGGAAAAACCATTGCCAGGCCCAGAATTTGGACATTTCCTCAGCAATTCGGCTAGAGCTTAACATAAAATCATCAAATTTACTGATGAAGTGTCTATTTGGTAAGATTCTTAGCTGATATAGAAGTGTGAGTCTGTTCCTCTGTCAGTTGAATAAAAAGAAAATTTCAGATATTTTTTTAGCAATTACAGATATTTATTTTAAATTTTTCGAGTTAAATAAAACCTGAGAATACGGATTAAATAAAAAGGGTAACAAAATTTTATTATTAATCATTTCTTCATTATTTTTTTATATAGGCCTCATAATCCGTGGTAAATTTTCTCATAAATACGAGTGGTGTTTTGCTATTTATATTCTGCTTTTTACGCATAATATAACTAATGAATAAGTGATGAAATTTCAAAATATTGGATATAGTGGGGTAATTTTGTCGATATCATTTTTGGTTGTTCAGATAAGTAAATTTCGCTTAATTATGATTTGATAAGATAAGCATCAAATATGAAAAAAATGAAGGGATCACATAAGAAATTTTATTTTTATTCTTTTATAAGATGAGAGCAGATATCCGGTTTTTGTTCTGAAGATTATGTTAGATTAAAATACCACTCATTATTAATTACTCATTTATATGGCGGAGTAATTTTTGTCGGATGCTGTAATAGCGGAGATGAGCGGAAAATTGCTCTTTGTATTTCATAAAGGCAGAAGACCTTTAACCAGTTTTCTAATCTTAGTAGTCAAAGTTAAGAGTCAATCAAAATAATTAAAAGCAGTCTGCAAAAAATACGACTTCATGAAATCTTGTAATCAAGTATTTCATCCTAGCCTAAATCGGCGCTTTGACAGGTCATGACAATAAAATCTAAATTTGATTTTGTCCCGATTGTCGTTGAAAAATAATACAATTTTTATGCAGAAAATTATTCTGAAGCGGTTTTGATTTTTCTTGAAAAAAATGTGTTAACCTGTGCGACTACATTCAATTTTTTTATCTGAAAATAAAAGCATTATTTATAAAATGCTATAGCTTTTCGCTTGAGTTTTCCCATTTCCTCTCTAGCCGATTTATATATTTCACAGTAGAATATGCGCTCTCTCAAGTCACATTGTGGCATGGTCGCTCGATCATCCCGTGGAGCCAAAATCAGCATGTTTATCGTTGCCGGTGCACCTGCACATTCTTCTTTTAAGAAAGCTCAACTACTCACACGTTTATCGTCAATTAGTTCTGTTCAATCACTAGAAAGTCAATTTGTTTATCTTTTTGACCAAGCGCTCAACGAGCAACAACAGCAATCCGCTTTACAGCTTCTCAACGATGGTCAATCATTTGAACTGCACCAGGCTGCAAGTGATGAAATCCAGATTCTGGTGACACCGCGTGTCGGCACGATTTCACCATGGTCATCAAAGGCAACTGATATTTTTGCCAACTGTAATACACCGGTTCATCGTTTAGAACGCGGTGTTTTGTTTACTTTGAAGGGCGAAAAAGAGCTTTCTAAAGAAGCGTTACAGATCTTGCATGACCGCATGACTGAAAGCTTTTTCAATGCGATTGAAGATGCTGCAGTATTATTTACTGAAACTGCTCCGAAACCTTTGAACTCGATTGATATTCTGGGTCAAGGTAAAGAAGCACTGGTTAAAGCCAATAATGAGTTCGGGTTTGCGCTGTCTGAACAGGAAATTGATTACCTGACAGAAGCATTTACCAAACTGGGCCGTAACCCGAACGACATCGAACTGATGATGTTTGCACAGGCAAACTCTGAACATTGCCGTCATAAAATCTTCGGTTCAGAATGGACGATTGATGGTGAAGTTCAACCATTGTCATTGTTCCAGATGATCAAAAATACTTATAAAGAATCACCAACAGACGTATTGTCGGCTTATAAAGACAACGCATCGGTGATTGTTGGTTTTGATACGCAACGTTTCTATCCAACTCAAGAAGATAACGGTCAAAACGTTTATAAATACAAGAGTCAAGCCGCTCACATCCTGATGAAAGTGGAAACTCATAACCACCCAACAGCGATTGCACCATTTGCTGGTGCCGCAACAGGTTCAGGCGGTGAGATTCGTGACGAAGGCGCGACTGGTCGTGGTGGTAAACCTAAAGCGGGTTTAACTGGTTTCACCGTATCTAACCTGAATATTCCTGGTTTTGAACAGCCTTGGGAAGAAAACTACGGCAAACCGTCACGTATGGCATCTCCACTTCAAATCATGATTGAAGGTCCATTAGGTGGTGCAGCGTTTAACAACGAATTTGGTCGTCCAGCGTTAACGGGTTATTTCCGTACCTTCGAACAAAACGTCAATGGCGAAGTGAAAGGCTTTCATAAGCCAATCATGATCGCGGGTGGTTACGGTAACATCCGTCCAGACCATGTTGAGAAAGATGCTATCCAGCCGGGTGATCTGTTAATCGTTCTAGGTGGTCCAGCCATGCTGATCGGCCTTGGCGGTGGTGCAGCATCTTCTGTAGATAGCGGTAAATTGGGTGAAAACCTGGACTTTGCTTCGGTTCAACGTGAAAACCCGGAAATGGAACGCCGTTGTCAGGAAGTGATCGATACTTGCTGGCGCATGGAAGATGAAAACCCAATCGTTTCTGTACATGACGTCGGTGCGGGTGGTATTTCGAATGCGATGCCTGAGCTGGTAAACGATCATGAGTTAGGTGCAGTACTGGATCTTCGTAAGATCCCATCGCTTGAGCCAGGCATGTCGCCAATGGAAATCTGGTCAAACGAAGCGCAAGAGCGTTATGTGCTTGCGATCCGTCCAGAATCTTTACCATTGTTTGAATCTATCTGTGCACGTGAACGTTGTCCGTTTGCGGTACTGGGTGAAGCAACTGAAGCACGTCATCTGACAGTTGAGGATCCATTGTTCGGCAACAAGCCTGTGGATATGCCAATGCAAGTGATGCTTGGTGGTACACCACGTATGAGCCGTTCATATGAAACTGCTCCGCGTAAAGGCGATGACTTTGATGCGTCTAAAGTCACTGATCTGAAAGATGCGATTTATCGCGTGATCAAGAATCCAACAGTTGCATCTAAATCATTCCTGATCACCATTGGTGACCGCTCGATTACCGGTATGGTTGCACGTGATCAAATGGTTGGTCCATGGCAGGTTCCTGTAGCAGATGCTGCAGTAACGACTACCAGCCTTGTCGGTTACACGGGCGAAGCAATGGCAATGGGGGAACGTCCACCAGTTGCATTGTTAAACCCAGCGGCTTCTGCACGTTTATCAGTTGCTGAATCGATCTCGAACATCATGTCTGCGAAGATTGATCAGATCAGCGACATCAAACTGTCTGCAAACTGGATGGCGGCGGCAGGTCAACCGGGCGAAGACCAAGCCTTGTTTGAAGGCGTAAAAGCCATTGGTATGGAAATGTGTCCAGCACTGGGCATTGCAATTCCAGTTGGTAAAGACTCATTGTCAATGCGTACGACTTGGAATGACGAAGGCGAAGACAAGTCCGTAACTTCTCCGATGTCAGGCGTAATTACTGCGTTTGCTCCAGTGACTGATGTTCGCAAAACATTAACCCCTGAACTGAAAAATATTGAGTCTGTACTGGTTCGTATTGATCTGTCTAAAGGCCAGTTCCGTCTGGGTGGTTCGATCCTGGCTCAGGTGTATAAAGCCATTGGTTCTGTCACTCCTGATGTCGATAGCTTTGATGACTTCAAAGCATTCTTTACACTGGTTCAAGACTGGAACAACCGTGGTCTGATCAAGGCGTATCATGACATCGGTGATGGTGGCTTACTGGCAACTGTTGCGGAAATGATGTTCGCTTCACGTCTTGGTGTAGCTCTGGAACAACAAACTGTAGCTTCACTGTTCGCTGAAGAAATCGGTGCTGTGCTGCAAATCGCGAAAGCAGATTGGGATGCATTACAAGCAGAAATCGCTACTTCTACTCTAAAAGATGCGATCTCTGTAGTAGGTACAGTAAACAACTCTGACCAGTTATCTGTAAATGGTCTGGTACTTGAACGTGCCGACCTGCAAGTGGCTTGGACTGAAGTTTCTCATCAAATCCAGCGTCTGCGTGACAACGTAGAAACTGCTGATCAAGAATTTGCATTAGTAACAGACAAAGCGCACAAAGGTTTGATTGCTCAACCGACATTTGACCTGAATGAGCAAATCGAAGCACCGTACATCAATTCACGTCGTCCAAATATGGCGATTTTGCGTGAACAGGGTGTGAATGGTCATGTAGAAATGGCAGCAGCATTCGACAAAGTCGGCTTCAATACTGTTGACGTACACATGAGCGATCTTCTGGCTGGTCGTATCAGTCTGGATGACTTCGAAGGTCTGGTCACATGTGGTGGCTTCTCTTATGGTGACGTATTGGGCGCAGGCGGTGGCTGGGCGAAATCAGTATTGTTCAATCAGCAACTTCGTGACCAGTTTGAGAAATTCTTTAACCGTCAGGAAACTTTCTCTTTAGGTATCTGTAACGGTTGTCAGATGCTGTCACAATTGGCTCCACTGATTCCAGGTGCAGATGTTTGGCCTCGTTTCCATCGCAACAAGTCGGAAGTATTTGAAGCACGTAGCGTCAATGTTCGTGTAGAGAAATCTCATTCTGTATTGCTAGAAGGTATGGAAGGTTCAATTCTTCCAATCGCTGTAGCACATGGTGAAGGTCGTGTGGTTGCATCAGCTGAAAGCATTGCTGCATTGAATGCCAATAACCAGGTGATCATGCGTTATGTGGATAGCCAAGGTAATGCGACTGAGCAATATCCATTGAACCCGAATGGTTCGCCTGAAGGGATCTCTGGTGTCACTTCGAAAGATGGTCGTGCGACGATCCTGATGCCACACCCTGAGCGTAACTTCCGTGCGATCCAGCACTCTTGGAAACCAGAAGACTGGGATCAGGACGGTGCATGGTTACGTATGTTCCGTAATGCGCGTAAGTTCATTGGCTAATCTGATTTAGCTTCAAAAAAGGGTCGCAGTAGCGGCTCTTTTTTATTATTAGAATTTTAAGTGACTCAGCAAAGCTAGAAAAATCATTTACTTTTGTTTAGACTAGCTTCATCAATTGCCACCAGTGGGTGGCTTTTTGCTTTTTAAGCAGTTTGAAACATTTATTTAATTTTCTCCCGCTGAACTGGTTTAGATTTTGCTTTTATATCTGCATAAAAGTGATATTGTGTAAATAATGCACAATATTTATGCACTTTAAAGGAAAGATGGTATAGATCAGTTCAGTATCAACACTCAAGAATGAGGTGATGACATGGCTAAGACGTTCAGAATAATGGATAGAACAGAATTACGTCAGAAAGGTTGGTGGTTATTTGGTTTTGTCGTTGGCCTACAGGTGCTGTTCTTGGTAGGTAGTTATTTGCTACAGGGTTCTTGATCAACAGATTTAAAAAAGCCACCGAGAGGTGGCTTTTTTAAATTTAGAGGATATAAGGATTTACTTTTGACGGGGCATGAGGAGCACTGCTCCGCAAGACAAAAAAACCGCTGTCAGACTGATGGGACGTCCTTGTCCCACAGTCTGACGGGTGACATCCATGTCGCTGGGTATCTAATCAATTTGACGCTTTAAATAATGGAAAGTTTGAAAAATATGTATGATCTTAATGATCGACAACTATGATTCCTTTACCATTACTAAAGAAAAACCAACCGAAGGTGGCTTTATCACTACACAGTTAATTGAATCTGCTTTAACACAGTCTTCAGCGTATTTTCATAATCAAACTGATCATTGGTACTATCCTATAACGCCAAACTACATAACCATCCGGACGAACCAGAACTGCCACAGATTCATGAATTTCAGACTTGGTAATTCTGGTGCTATACACATCATGAGAAACAATCCGAATCACATCCAAATATGGCAAGTTCAGTGATTCAGCTGCCTGACCCCCGCTTTCACCCGATTCAGTGTCGAATACTGTGTCATGCAAGACACCATGTGTAAACTTGATACAGGCATAAATGTATGAGGGGGCAAAATCTAGCCATGTATAAAAGGTAGTTATATGAGTATTAGCATAAGCTATTGATCTATTAATATTTTCAATATGTTGGCCTAAATCGTAAGATAAGTACCTATTTTTTGAAGTGAGCAATCTATGGAACTTCGACATTTACGCTATTTTATTACCGTGGCGCAGGAGCAGAGTTTCACTAGGGCTGCTGAAAAACTGTTTACGGCTCAACCTTCTTTAAGCCAGCAGATTAAAGATCTGGAGCAGGAAGTTGGCGTTAACCTGTTTGAACGTTCTTCACGAAAAATACAGTTAACCGATGAAGGTAAGGCCTTTTTAATCTATGCAGAAAAAGCTCTGGAAAATGCCAAATTGGCTGTTGCATCAGCACGACAGGTGGCCCAGCAGAAAAATAATCAGATTCATATTGGCTTTCTGAATGTTGCCGAACTAAAAGTTATGCCACATATTTTGGCCAAGCTGAAAAAGACCATGCCAGATTTAAAAATTCATCTGCATAGCCTGTTCTGTCTGGAACAGCTTCAACATCTAAAAAATACTGAATTAGATCTAAGTATTACCCTTTTTCAGCTGGATCATCCGGATTTTGAAAATATCCATTTATTGACGGAACAAATTCACTTGGTTGCAGCCAAGCATTTGCACCCAACCGATCGGATACTGAAATTACAGGAACTGAAAAATCATACGATTATTATGTATGATCAGAATGCATCACCCATATTTTACGAAAGACTTAATGCCTTGATGTCCTTTGATCAGCTAAAGCACGATCAGGTGCTGTGGGCGACCAATGTGCTACAGCATATTAACCTGATCAATATGGGGATGGGTTTTAGTTTTGCTCCCGATTATCTATTACGGTTCCTGAATGATGAAGTGAAAGTGATCCAGACAGATCGACCTTTACCCCAGGTAGAACTATATGCAACATTTAACAAGAACTCTCAAAATCCAGCATTGAATATTATTACCGAAGCCCTTAACAATACGGTAAATGCTTGAAAAACTTGTAGAGATATATGCTTAAACTGATTTATTACGTACCAGATGAAAACCTAGAGGAAACCAAGAAGGCCGTTTTTGCAGCAGGTGCGGGTGGGATTGGTGAATATACCGACTGTGCCTGGCAAGTGCTGGGAACTGGACAATTTAAGCCGCAGCAAGGCGCAGATCCTCATATTGGGGAAATTGGCCAATTGGAAAATGTGGAAGAATGGCGGGTCGAAATTCTTGTACCTGATGAAAAGGCGGTTGAAGTGGCTAAGGCTCTAAAAGACAGTCATCCTTATGAAGAACCGGCATTTGAATTTATCCAGCTCTTAGATATAAAAGTTTAAATTTTAGAAGTGATAGGCTTTGTTGCACAAACCTATCTTTAAAGGCTTATTCCACCATATAATTTTCAAATGAATAA
>NZ_DDLD01000064.1:0-23248 GCF_002339435.1 Acinetobacter sp. UBA2581
TTACAAACAGATCATCATCGCCACTGGTGAAGGTGCCAAAGCATCATTATCTGCCTTTGATTACATCATCCGTTCTGGTCAGTAATCCTTAAAATTCATGAATTAAAAAAAGCCCGCATTGTGCGGGCTTTTTACTATCTTAAAGCTGATTTATTCCTGTAGTAATTGAGCAGCCAGTTTTTCAATATTTCCCATTTCAGGATGTACAGCAGCGACATTGGCTAAAATCGTAACTGCCTTTCTCTTGTTTAAATCAATCATCAAAATAGCAGAATGCCCTGCGGTATTTCCCCCATGCCAGATGATTTTGGTGCCATTGTCCTGTTCTCGCACAAACCAGCCCAATCCCAATTGGTAGCTACCTGCTTTTTCTGTAGTTGCTTGCTGAGTTAATTGTACTGCCGCATTTTTTGCATCGAGCTGAGCTTGTGCAAATCTGGTTAAATCTGAAGCTGTAGAGAGTACACCGCCCGCAGGTAAAAAGGTATCAAATGTCCAGGTGGTGATTTCTTTTCCTTGGGCATCAAATGCAGGCACAAGTTGCTTAGCTGCTTGATCAGGCGAGGTATAGCTATTTTTCATCCCATACTTTTTAAATACATATTCATTGAGTAACTCAGCAAAATCCTTATTTTGCGATTGACTCAAACTCTGTCCTAATAAAGCCACAGCCAAATTAGAATAATGTGGCACTTTTCCACTGTTATTTGCATGTTCAAGCTCTAATGAATTTTTTAAATATTCTTCCAGTTTAGCTGCATCATATTCCTTATATGGATCAGTATCATCATCTACTTCCAAATTACTCGGTAGTCGTGGCAGTCCAGACGTATGATTGGCTAAATCCTGAAAGCAAATCTGGATATTGTCCTTGAATGGAAAGGCATAATAAGGATTAATCTTGTCATCCAGTTTAATTTTATTTTGTGTCACCAATTCAGCCAATATAGTTGATGTCATTACTTTGGTAAGAGAACCAATTGCAAAGACTTTATCCTAATTGGCCTTGGCCAGGATTTTGTCCTTATGTTTCTGTACCCCATAGTAATGGGTTTTGTCTTGATCTAATACCGCTATAGCCACTTGAGTCTGCTCTGGAAAAGTCCGTGTAGCCTGATAAATTTTCTCTGCAATCGCTTTTGGATAGCCTTGAATAGCATTGACTGTCTTATTATTTGCTGCAGTAGATTCGATATAGGGCGTAAATAAAAGGCCGGAAATCTGTTGATCATTATTCAAACTCATGCTGAGTTTCAGACGGTCTTTTTCAAAGTTGGCCTTATAGACTGCAGTCTCTTTACCTTTAGACTCTATATAGTCAATACTTTGTATTTTGCCGAGTTGCTGCTGTAAGTCTTTAGAGACTTTTTCAAACATATTTAAAGGAATCGCCTTTTTCGCTTCAGGTGAAAACTTTTCAAAAATTGCTGCATAATTTTGCGCATTAAAATCCTGCTGAAACTGGGTAATAACTTCCCTTTCAATATCCGATTGTGCATAAAGACTGCTCATACAGAGCAAGGATGATAAAAACAGTGATATTTTCTTCATGAGATCAGTATTGTTCCTTAAGTTTATAGTGCACTTTCATAAAAATTATTGAAATTAAACATTTTTATAGACTTAATACAGTGCAACGAATAGTTAAAAAATAAGCAAAATATATTCCATATCATTCTATTTTGTGGAGCAGATCAATTCATCTAAGTTCTTGCCCTGTCTATTTCCCATTTTATACTTGTTGTTCTTAAGCTCCACTCGAACTGGTTCAAAAATTGCTTATGAATTTATAGATAGCATAGTTAATTATTCCAGAGAAATTTCTCGAAATAACTTAATAATGTTATGCACTTAGCCAATTATTATTTGTTTTCCTCACTAAGACTTGGGTAACTTTTTGTTATATGACTTGTCAGCGTCTAATTGCATCATTAATATGACATGTAGGCCTAAAATAAAAGTCCGTGAAAGATAACAAAAAAAACTATCAGAAATGTAATGGAGCTTAGCAATGTACTATCAATATCACTGTGCGTGCTGCGATAAAGTTGTGGAAGCTGGCCAAAAAGAATGTCATGCTTGTGGCTCACATAATATTCGCAGCCCTTATGGTTTTTGGATTTTATGTCTGGTGGCCTGTCTGGTTACTGCAATCGCGTTCAAGGTAATGCATGTTTATATCCAGTCACAGCAGCAGGAAGTGCCAGCTCAGTCATCATTATTTGATGTGCTACAACAAGATAATAAACGTCCGCGCTAATTTTCTTATCCTCCAGCAAGACCTGACTTGGATCAGGTCTTTTTTATGCGCTTTTAACTTGAATATGAAATGCTACCAGAATAGAAAATTTGAATTACAATAAGTCATCTTGCAGTGAGAGATGAAAATGGTTCAGTTAATTAAAAAAGGCGGCTTACGTGAGCGTGCCAATCGCAGTCGCAGTTATCAGGGTTCGGAAAATACTGAGACTACCCTTAAACCGAATCGTTATCAGTCTCCAGTGCAGAAACAGGATAATCTAGTTTCTGACGCTTCCGCTGTACAGCAGCTTTCTAACGAAAACTCCTCTGTTACCCCATCGAATTTAGATTTTTAGTTCATTAGAACCAGCGCGTCATACCATAACCAGACTGCAAAAATCAGGAATAACCCGCCTGAAATCATATCGATATAACTTCCTGATCGCTGGTAAGCCTCTTTAATTTTAGGATGGGAAATTAATAGCATTAGTAAAGTAAAAGTAATAAATGTTTGCAGCGGAATAATCACTGCCAGTTGCGCTTTTAAATAATCAGAAGCTGATGAACTCAGTGCAAGTGAAAATACGCTACTGAAATAGATCAGAGTTTTAGGATTCGACAGATTAGTCAATAAACCCTGCATAAAATAACTTTTTGGTGCTTCTACCGTATTTAAATCATCTTGAGTTTGATGTCTGTTCTGAAAACTTTGCCATCCGCCTTTTAACATGGCCCAGCCCATTTTGGCCAAAAATAACCCACCGATGACCATCAATACCTGCTGAATCCAGGGAAACTGGTCGATCAATACGGTAAAGCCTGCTAGCGTCAATACCACCCAAACTACGATCCCCGCTGAAATTCCAGCAATCACCTTTAAGGCATTCATACGTGTCGTAGAGGCTGCACTTTTTGCGATAAGTAAAATGTCAGGACCGGGGCTTAATTGAGCTACAAAATGTAGAAAACAGATGGTAAAAAGCAAAGACATTTAAAAAAAGATCAAATGGTAAAAAAAACTATTATAACTTTTGTTTAACGAAATTAGAAAGTTCCAATAAAAAAGCCGAATCATGAGATTTGGCTTGAAGTATTTATATTGAAAGCGTAATTTTATTTCTTGTTCACATCTTTCATTTCAATTTTCTTGGGTTCCGGGGTCACTTCACGGGCTTCACCATCAATAATGGTTGAATCCCTATGACCACCCTGCTGGTTTTGCATATCCTGCATTTGACGCATCATTTCCGCAAACGGGTTTTGACCTGCACCGCCACCGACATCGCCCATCATGCCACCCATCATTTTTTCCATCATGGCTTGCTGACGTTTCATCATCATTTTCATCATGGCTGCCTGGAAAGCACGTTGTACAGGTGGAATCAGCATTAATACCGCAAGTACATCACTAATCAAACCAGGAATCAGCAGAAAAAAGCCGGCTAAGATCTTAGGTAAATTATTCGATAATGCCGGATCTGCACTCATCTGTCCCATCTGCATTTGCTGCATTTGCGGCATAACGCCGGCCGAATATTTCCGGATTAGGTTCATACCGATAAAGAAGGCCGCCACGAACCAGAAAAATACGTACCACATGCTCCCGACAAGGTCACCCACGCCAATCCATACAAATACTTCGAGGACTAAGCCGGCCAGGATAATAAGAAATAATTTCATGAAAATTAATCTAATCTCAGTAAAATAAATATTAGGATGCTGTAATCAACTGCTTCATCAGGATCAAGCTTTTTTGATACGCTTATGTAACAATATGGGCATTATTTTATTTTTAAAGTGCAGGCATGTCATTAATTATTGGGATTGATCCCGGTTCACGTCTAACAGGTTACGGTATCATCCAGAAAGAAGGTTCAAAACTTACTTTTGTTGATGCAGGAACGATTAGAACTGAAACAGCGGAAATGCCTGAACGTTTAAAACGAATCTTTGCCGGTGTAGAACGGATTGTCAAATTTTACGGCCCGACCGAGGCTGCGGTGGAACAAGTGTTTATGGCACAAAACCCGGATTCTGCTCTTAAATTGGGTCAGGCACGTGGTGCCGCAGTCGCAGCCTTGGTGAATCTGGATCTGAAAGTTGCTGAATATACAGCGCGTCAGATCAAACAGTCTGTGGTGGGCTATGGTGCTGCAGACAAAGAACAGGTTCAGATGATGGTTATGCGTATTCTGAACCTGACAATAAAACCGCAACAAGATGCTGCCGATGCACTTGCTGCTGCGATTTGTCATGCCCATGCTTCAGGCAGCATGAGTAAAATGGCCGTATTGAATGCCTTGGGCGGTATGGCACGCGGACGCAGCCGGGTCAGCACCCGCCGCCGTTAATCTTCGGTTAATACTTTAAAGTCCTGAAAATCCGCGTCTTGGAGATTCAAACTCTGCTGATGTATTGCAGTGACTTTTGCACGTTGTGGTCCAGTTCTGCTGAGCTGGATCATTTTCCGAACAATCGCTTCCTTCCCAACAATGATAGCCTCAACTTCGCCTGTTTCCAGATTACGTACAAAACCCTTTAAACCTAATTGAATTGCTTGTTGTTCAAACCAGCGACGGTAGCCCACACCCTGCACTTTACCCTGAATGATTAAATGAATGGCCTGCATTTTTATTTTCCTTAGTGGTTCACAACCTGGTAAATGGCATGTTTCATATCTTGCGCCTGTAAGCCGCGTTCACCCTTTTCCGCCAGTACATCACCTGCAAGTGCGTGCAAAGTTACGATCTCGTGTAAATGGATAGTATTTCTAAATTGGGCTTTCAAACTGGCGATCATGCCAGCAAGTACATCTCCCATTCCTCCGGTTCCCATACCGGCATTGCCTGCGGTACAAATATAAAGATCATCCTCTAAAATCAGACTACCTGAACCCTTGAGCACCCATTGTCCCTGATATTTTTGCTGGAGCTGTTTAATTGTCTGAATGCGATCTGCTTCGACTCCTGATGCTTTCATTTCTAGCAAAGTAGCCGCTTCACCCGGATGCGGTGTTGCATAAGTATGGGCATTCAAATTTTGTGGTGCTTTTGCCAGAAACCACAAGGCATCTGCATCGAGAACTGTCTCCAGTTCTGATTGCTGAATCAGGTCAAACCAGTAATTATATTGCTTCTCAGCCCAAGCATCGCGTCCTAACCCCATACCAAAACAGACAGCATCCACATGACGAACTAAAGCTTGGCGTTGCTCAGCATCTAGCGCATTAATATCACGCAGCATGATATTCGGAGCACGTGACAAAATGGCAGTATGATGTTTGGCATCACAAACCACAGTGACCTTACCTGCACCGGCAGCAAAGGCTGCCTCAGCTGCCATAATGACCGCACCACCCATATCAGCATGCCCCCCAATCACGAGCACATGCCCATAACTGCCCTTATGTCCAAAAGCTTCACGTTTAGGCAGATGAATTTGAGTCGAGGAAAGTTGGGCAATCGGCACAAGTTCAGCATCGGGAGGAATAACCGAGATGACCTCTACCTTGCCGGCATATTCTTTGCCTCGTCCGGTAAATAGTCCCGCCTTTAAACCTAAAACATTAAAACTATGATCTGCCTTAATGGCAACCGGCAAAGACTGGCCTGTATTGGCATGCAGTCCGCTTGGAATATCCACTGCAATTTTAAGACCTTGCTGGGCATTAATGCTTTGAATAATCTGTTGCCAATTTTCATTCAGATCACGGTTCAAACCGATCCCAAATAAGGCATCAATATAAACTTCATATTGTTTCTGAAAATTAAAACCTGAATAAGTAGGTATACCGATTTGCTGAGCTTCCCCGATTGCTTGAGCCAGATCCTGTGATGGACCGGGTTCTGCTGTATAAATATCTATTTCAAAACCGACCTGTTTTAAATATTTTCCTACCAGATAGCCATCACCGGCATTATTACCCTGACCGCAACAGACAGCGATTTGAGTCAATTGCTGTTGTTCCAATAAAGGGATGAGTCGCTGCGCAATCGACCATGCCACCTGTTGCATCAAACCATAAGAACTATTTTGCTTGCCAAACCAGCGCTGCTCCCATGCTTGTATATCACGGCTATGATAAACTTGCTGCTGCATTTCTTATTTCCTGTTTCTGGTTTATGACAACACCCGATTCCCAAGCGCAAATTCAAGTTTATCAACAAGATCCAAATGAACTGAAAGCGTGGATCAAAGCGCAGGCACGAGAGCTGGGTTTTTCTGATTGTGTCATTGCCAAACCGGATGCTCAAGCAGAATTAGTACGTTTGCAGGAATATTTAGACCGCGGCTATCACGGTGATATGAAGTTTCTGGAAGAAAATCTGGAAAAACGTGCCAATCCCACACTGCTTATTCCCAATACCAAATCCGTGATCTGTGTACGAATGGACTATCTGGTCGATCTTCCAAAACCGCGCTTAGTGCCCTATGCACCAAATTCTGCGATTATTGCCCGTTATGCCCGTGGTCGTGATTATCATAAAACCATGCGCGGGCGCCTAAAAATGCTGGCTGCAAAAATTCGGGAAAAAGTCGGTGAATTTGAATCCCGCCCCTTTGCAGACTCTGCACCTGTATTTGAAAAATCTCTGGCCGAAAGTGCGGGCATGGGCTGGACCGGTAAACACACTTTATTAATCCACAAAAAATCCGGATCTTTTTTCGTTTTAGGAGAACTGTTTAGCTCATTGGAACTGCCCTTTGATGAGCCTGCAAGCAAACATTGTGGTTCATGCACAGCCTGTATTGATATTTGCCCGACACAGGCTATTGTTGAACCTTATATGCTGGATGCACGTCGCTGTATTGCTTATTTAACCATTGAATATAAAGGAATCATTCCAGAAGAGTTACGTCGAGGGATTGGTAACCGGGTTTTTGGTTGTGATGATTGTCAGTTGATTTGTCCGTGGAACAGTTTTGCCCAGAAAACCAATATTGAAGATTTTCACCCCCGACATGGACTGGATCAAGTGAGTTTACTGGATCTCTGGCAATGGGATGAAGCTACATTTTTAAGCTCAACTGAAGGCAGTCCATTACGGCGTACCGGCTATCAGAGCTTTATGCGCAATATTGCGATCGGCTTGGGTAATGCGCCTTTTGATCCACAGATTGTCCAGGCATTACAAGCTCAGCAGAATCAATATGATGAGATTGTACAAGTTCATATTGACTGGGCCATACAGGAACAACTGGCAAAATCCCGGTAATTTTCAATTTTTACTTCGGTTCACATTTTCTCGTCAAAGCCTTACACAGTTACTGTGCAAGCTATGGCATAAAGGAAAAAGAATGGAAATAAAGCCGGAGGTGGATATGCAAAAGTCATCTGATACACAACATCAAAATCAGGAACAGCTTGAAGAGTTGCAACATCAACACCAGAAGGAGCAACAACAGCAACAGCAGCAGTCACAACATGGCCCGCTTGGCTCTCCAAAAAATAATCAGCACGAACAAGATGAACGTGTATTAAACAAGCAACATCGTAGTGATTTACAAAACCAGAATATTCACGGAAATCATCGTGAATAAAGTCCGATCAAGAGTTCAACAACAAAGCCCACCTTGTGTGGGTTTTGTTTTTTCTATAAGGTCATATTTTGCTAATGAAGACGGCGATACTTTTACTTAAGATGGAGCCTGATAAATAAATATGAACAAGGATGGACAGATGAACAGTATTGATCCAATACGTAATGATTGGTCTCGTGCAGAAATTGAGACCCTGTATCAACAACCTTTAATGGACTTACTCTTTCAAGCTCAACAAGTTCATCGTCAATATTTTGATGCCAATACCATTCAGGTCAGTACCCTGCTCTCTATTAAAACCGGTAAATGCCCGGAAGATTGCAAATACTGTTCTCAGTCCGCACATTATGATTCCAAACTCGAAGCGGAAAAACGAATCGCAGTAGAAAAAGTAATTCAGGAAGCTAAAGAAGCTCTGGCTTCTGGCAGTTCACGTTTCTGTATGGGAGCAGCGTGGCGTAATCCGCATGAACGTGATATGCCTTATGTGCTGGACATGATACGTGAAGTCAAAGCACTTGGACTCGAAACCTGTATGACTTTAGGCATGCTGAATGCCTCACAGGCAGAACGCCTGAAAGATGCTGGTCTGGATTATTACAATCACAATCTGGATACGTCACGTGAATACTATTCACATATTATCAGTACCCGCAGCTTTGATGACCGACTAGATACACTGGATCATGTGCGCCAAGCTGGCTTGAAAGTGTGTAGTGGTGGCATTGTAGGCTTAGGTGAAAGTCGCAATGATCGGATCGGTTTATTGTTTGAGCTTTCTACACTTCCGATTCACCCAGAATCTGTACCTATCAATATGCTGGTGCCAATTGAAGGCACACCGATGGCAGATGTTGAAAAACTGGATGTGATTGAATGGATTCGAACTATTGCAGTGGCCCGCATTCTGATGCCCAAAAGTTATATCCGTCTTTCGGCAGGCCGTGAATCACTGACTGACTCAGATCAGGCATTGGCATTTATGGCGGGTGCCAACTCGATTTTTTCAGGCGAAAAACTGCTAACGACTCCAAATACAGCCAAAGGTCGTGACCAGCAGCTCTTTGAAAAATTGGGACTGGTAGCAGAACAACCTAAGCCAAGCATCCGCGCATTGGCGACTGATGCAATGGCAAGTTAATTGAAATAATTCAAGATGCTGAAAAGTTATGTGCAGTAATTAAAATGCCATAACTGGAATTGAGATAATCACCGATCCGGATCTGGTCTGTTCCATTGGCATGATGTACGACCAGTTCCTGCGTCAGTGCATCAAAACTAAAAGAGTCATAACAGTCCTGATGCAGGCTTAACCAGTGCAAAGTGTCAGCCAGATTTTCATCTACAATATAGGTTTTGGCATGGAAATCTTTGCTCATTTAAGCCTTCTCATCATGTGATACTGGTAATGATTTTAACGGATATGAGTTTAGATTAAATATAATGGATATAAAAAAGTGAGCATATTGCTCACTTTTTCTTGCAGTATTTTTTTAATCTCTTTGGGTACCACATTTGCGGCATTCCCAATCTGCCCCAATTTCCTCCATTTGCTGGTATTCATAAATGTGCAGACAAAATATTTTTTTTAATAATCGAAGCATTGCTAAAACTCCTGTAATTATTTTTTATCAGCTTCCTGATCTTTCTTCCTGAAACATCCATGATTTTGGTTTAAAAATCATATTATATTTATTAACATATTTTTACATTCTGTCAAATACACTTCATCTGCTTTTTAAAGTTTTCTTTCGATTCAAACATCATCATTTCATAGGTTACTGATTTATAGAAGTTATCTTTAATCAATAAGGTTTTTATAAGACAAGGAATTGAGCTTTAAACTATTCTATAGGCTATATAACGCCTGATTCAGTCAATATCAGGCTTAGAGAGATTCGAAAAAGACTGAAGATAGATTCAGGCTTTCTATAAATTCGTTCAAATAATTTTGTCGGAATCATTACAGTGTAGCTAACTACTAGCCAGAGTTTAATGCTTTTAAATTCCTTAAATTTCCTCTATAAAATTGAAATTTGAAAGCTGCTTTTTAGTTTGAAATAGATCATAAAAAAGTGAACCAGAATCTGCTTTAGTGCCAACTAAGAAGAAATGATCAAAATATTCTTCGCCTTTACCTGGAATGATCTATTACCTACTAAAAGATTTTTATAATGAATTTTTAGACCAAGCAAATTCGAATCGAGATCACGCATATCTACTTCCTTTGCCTATTTTAATGTGACGAAGTCGCATCTACAGCTTTGGTATAAGGTACTTCTTCACATTATTAGATTAATATAATCATCATAAAGTTAGAAAAAGGTTTGAAATGCGACAGGTTTACATTTCTTTTGATTCTTCACAAAAACAATAATAATTACCATGGGTGTAAATCATGAATTATTGTGAGAATAAGGAATGATGACAGAGCAAAATCTGATACTACACAGACAAAAAATTGATCAGCTACGCCAAAGCAGTAGTTTATCGCTATCTTATGCTGCACAGCTAGAACAGAGCATTCGCGCTGTCGATCAAAACCCAACAGTCTAGCTGCGTGTTTTCCAGCGAACATTACATGCCATCGGTCCAAGATATGGCCTGTTATGCTGCACCCATTATTGATCCGTATTCCAAACACATTCTGGGTGTAATTGCCTTATCCACTGAATGGCAAAAGCATAATAGCTTGGGTCTACTGGCAGCAGAACGCTGTGCCTCAATTATTCAATCTGCTTTACTGGAATCACAAAGACAGCGTTTATATATTCGTGCTTTTTTTGTCCCACAGGTCATTTTTAATGGTAAAGCTTTAACAATTACACCACGTCAGACTGAAATTCTTGCGATTTTAGCTTTATATCCACAAGGTTTAAGTATGGATAATCTGCATCAGGCGCTCTATGGTGAACGCAAAGTGAGTATGGGTACCTTAAAAGCAGAAATGTCACAACTTAGAGATCTTTTAGGTGGCATGTTGGGTTCACGGCCTTATCGTCTACTCGCTCATGTAGAAGCCGATTTCCTGCAAACAGAACAGTCTCTGGATGCCGGTTATATCGATTCTGCGTGATGCCATTTTTAAAGCAAATGAAACGGATGTATTGCTTAAACATGTAGCTCGTTTCCCCGAAGCAATTGATACAGTAAAACGCTTGATTGAATTGATGCCAAAGAGTCAGCCAGTGCATCAGGCATTACTTAAATTTCAGGATATTTAAATATTAGCAGTTATTTAATTTTAACTTTTATGCTTATAATAAATTTTCAATTGAGCTAAAAATTAAAAAATCACCCCATACTTTAAAATTTATAATTTTGATTGCTTTTCATTTAATAAACTGCGGACAGAAATCACTTATAGCAAGATATATGATTCTATTCTTATCAAACCTACAGTATATTATCCTGCTTCAGAATAAAAGTATTTAGTTTCTGTTTTTGAGCTAATTAAATTTTTGAGAAAAGAACAACGCCTGCTCCTTATCCCCTCAAGGATTTAGGATAAGCCAAAATGACCGTATGGAGATACGTTTTCTTGGCCCGCTTTCAAAAAGCCGTGAGCAGGGTCGTAAAAAAATGTAAGTCCATCGAGTGGAGAGTTGACTTACATAGAGGCTTACAGCGCCGTTTTAAAAAATTTTGACTACTTGTGCATCCCTAGCCTTATAAAATAAACATAAGGGATAAGTAAACCGTTTTTTTTTAATCTGTAATTTCCTAAAAGCTATGGTTTGATTCCTTCTATCATTTCTCTTTTATTATCAAAGGCCTTTACCGTAATAGAAGTATGGAATAAATCTGTAGAGAAACCTACCTACCAAAATCCTACCTTTTATGGGGTTATTCTATTTTCTAAATATACTGATAATAAACTTGGATCTGCTTCTATACTTTATTTAATTAATTACATAGTGCTTATATGGAATCTGGAATTAAAAAGCACTTAAGAGAGTTACCCTTAAGTGCTTGATAAATTTGGTGGGCCCAGACAGACTTGAACTGTCGACCAACGGATTATGAGTCAGAACAATAATTCATAAAATAAACAATAAATACAATAATTTAACCAATAATCCTGATGCAAAATCCAATAAAAACAAGGAGACTTCACCCAATAAAAACAACTTCTTGATTTGTAAGACGTTACAGGTTTTCAGACTTCAAAATAGCTTCTCTAAGCTATTTCTATACTTGATGTAAATATAAGGTATATAAGCTGATTTTTCTGGCATGGGTTTGCAATAGACCCTAAAAAGACCGTAAAAAACTGCTAGACCCTAGTAGATAGATCCCAGAAATATAATGATTATTTGATTGACCCTACAAGACCATAACTCTTTTTCCAATTGCATCTCAGACCTTAATCTATCCCAATTGAACTTTAATCACCCTGTACAGGGTATAGTTTTTTTGCAGTAGACCTATGAATGGGGGGGAGCCTATTTTTATTTTTTTATTTAATACCGAACCTCCCCCTTCAAATTGGCATTTGTCCTTATTCATAAGGGCTTAGCCAGTTTTGCAATATGGGATATTTGCTCCCCTTTATTTGGATTTTCTTCTCTCGATGTAACTATCTAAGTATAGAATTTCTCTCGATCATAAAATCCAAATATCACATGGACTTCACCGCATTCAGTCCTATGAGTTTTATTCTGATATTAAAAAAGGTGAGCAAAGCCCACCTTCTCCTACGATCAAATCTACCCCTCAATCATACTTCTTCGTAGATCTCAGTTAAATTTTTTATTTTTCGCTTTTTACGACCAGTTTTTGCATCATATTCAACATTATTTACAGATACGTACTTAGTTCTAAAGGATCCTTCCAGATCATTGAACACATAGCCATATGCACCTAGACTATTGAATCTCACTTTCTTCTTGTCATAAGGTTTTTTATCATTTCTCACTTCGACATTGGTATATCTTTTCAAAAACCGAATCGAACCGCCATCCGTGAAAACTAACTGTTTCTGATTATTTACATATACATCGTTCAAGGGGTGCTCTTCAAGGAGAGCAACAACAGACCTGTTTTTTGCAAGCAACTTAAGCCAACTGTTCATTAACTTCGTAATCTCAGCATACCCATACCAATTTTTCCCCCATTCATTTTTGGGTAACCATTGCTCTAGCCCCTTCATGACAGATTTTACAAGGGGATGCATTTTATATTGAAAACCAATAGCCATTACACTATTAATCCGATTCTTCTGGATGGCGTCAGCTATATCTACAATATTACCCAGACGATCACTCAGTTTCCCCATCTGTTCAAAAATTTCATAATGAACTGGTTCCTCACTTTTATCATAGAGGTTAATTCCATCTTTTACATTTTCTTGTAAATAGCTAATGACAGTGTACGAATTCGTATGAACTCTATCGATGACATCAGCAATCACTTCAGGAATGACCTTTTGCTTCATTTGCTTCATTTCTTCCGCACATAGCTCTAGGTTAGCAAGCAATTCACTATCAAGTACATCCTGCGATAAATTTACTTTCACTTGAGCATGAGGCATCAACCCTAATAGGCGAAACTTTAGGTAACTACTATTGAAGTAACATTTATGCAAGTCGAGTTGGTATCGTCTCCCTGCCAAACTTGGTGTATTTAGACATATTTTTTTATTATCCAGCATAAACCCCTTACACTGTAATACTTCATCAGTCAGTGCATTGAAGGCCTTAACCCTGTCCATTTTGTCGTTAATCAAGTCCTCAAAGCCCTCGAACTTATCTTTGTTTATTAGCTTCAGGACTTCATATTCCAGATAATATTCCATCTTTTTAAATTGTTCGTCCATCGTAGACACATGTATTTGGTGTTCCTTGTTACAGTCAATCTTTTTCACCTCGATGTCTTGTGAAAGATGAATAAATATAGGTGGGTTTGCTTTACGCATTCGCCCAATAAATTGGGTAATTTCTTCAGGATGAGCGTATTGACCCATGATATGCACGCTATCGACTTCATCATCGACATTATTCAAGTTAATGGCTTCATCCATAATAGAAGTGCAGAGAACTACTTGGTATTTTGAATCTAGTTTAGAAACACTCAACATCTCAGTACATTTTTTACGGGACATTTCATCCCGATTGATAAGCATTACTGAGTAACCTTGTTTCTCTAGGTATTTCTGAATGAGCTTAGATTGTGCAATGTCATTCAGTCGAACCAGTACAATTTTTTTCTTACCTTCTTTCTTTGCTTCTGAAAGACGAGTACAGATATGGCGCAAACCATTTAACTTGTGTGCCTCTTTGTATCTTAGAATATGAATACTGCGGTTTAGGTCTACCGGTTTGTGAATATCAAAATAGTGGCTGATATTAATGCCAAGCTGTTCGAATAACGGCTCAGTTAAAGTAGCTGTCAACAAGACAGTCTGGTCATATTTATCATTTTTTACAGATGACAATAAGGGATAAATCGCTTTGTCACGATAATTTCCAGCAGAATAAAGCTTCTGGCACTCATCAATCACAACAACAGTTTTTTGATCCAAATAATTTTTTATTTTGTCATATTGGTCATATGTAATGACTACACTGGATTTGCATAAGTTCTTTAGCCTTTCTTTGGGAATTGACTTTTCTCCATGTATAAAATGGATATTTGCCTGATGCCCATAGTCTTCTTCACATTGCTTGACCTGAGCAATGGTTGGACAACATAACACCACATTGTGATCACGCATTAAAGATTTAAGCACAAAAGTAGTTTTGCCCGCCCCTGTATTGGCTCGGATCAATGTATTGCCATAATGCAGTTGAATTCTATCTTGAATGGTTTCGTCTGCATTCAATTGGATAACCTGTTTTTTAGGTAATTTAGACACGAGTTCTCCTATGAGGTGCCTTTGATGGCACCCCAGATAAAAAGTGATTTGAATTAAGGTGAGTTAAGCGACTTTCGCTTCACGGATTTTGCTTGCTACATGTTCTGATGCAGCCAGTAAAGTGTCAGATTGCAAATGGGCATATCGCTGAGTCGTTTGTGGTGAAGCATGTCCAAGTAAATGCTGTACCACGTATAAGCTTTGCCCACTGTTTACGGCTAAGCTGGCAAAGTTATGACGTAGGTCATGAATACGCATATTGTCGATCCCTGCAATAGCCATTACTTTGTCAAAGGTTTTACGGATATCATTGAATGCCAAGCCTGTTTGTGGATTGGCGAATATATAACGATGCTGTTTAGACATCTGATGAATAATAGACAGAGCATCTTGATTCAAATGTATGCGTCTGGCCTTACCTGACTTATTTTCAGATAGCAGCCATACGCCTGTTTTAAGATCAACGTCAGTCCATAGCATATCCAGTGCTTCTCGCTTACGCACACCAGTCAGCAGTAAGAATTTAATTACAGCAACAATGACCAGATTACTGATGCCAAACCGTGTTGGCTGGCTGAGAACATTCATCAACTCTTTCAGCTCATCATCATTGAGATAGCGTTCTTTTTGGTTATTCTCCTTATATTTTTTCACTCGTTGTACTGGATTAATTTCAATTAACTCATGATCGATTGCCATATTGAAGATTGATGATAATAATGCTCTTACACGATTAATGGTCGCATTACTCAGCTTCTTCTGATGGCGTAAATCCGCAATTAACTGGCTTAATTGTCCCGATGTAATATCCTTAAAGGTATAGTTCCCCAGTACAGGCGCAATATGCATTCTTAGGCGTGATTCATCATCACCATAAGATTTCTTACGACTCTTGGCCTCAACCAAATAAACAGTTTGTGCAAACTGACCAAAGGTAACTACCTGTGGCTTCAGTTGCTGCGCAAATGGATGACATTTCTGACTGATTAAGCGATGGTATTTCTCTACCTGTGGCTTTAAAGCTTTAAGTTTCATAATAATATTACTATGAGAACATGAACCCAAGCTTTGGGATATTTTCTTACCTTCGTAAGTCAAGCGAATAATGAACCGAATACCTTCAGCGTTACTGATAAATTTCAAGCCTTTGAAGCCAGAAGTTAATTTGCTGACATCATATTCTTTGCCCTTTTCAAATTGGGACCAATCGATATTTTTAAGTGACATATAACATACTCCTCATATCAAAAAAATAATATATTCAAGTTAATCAACCATATACGAATGAAATGATTGTTCTTTTGCTTTTTTAAGGGCGCAAAAATCCCTAGCGGGTTAACGCTATTTATCGAAAAATTAAAGGTTTTTATCAGGGTAGTGACGGTATAGATCACTTAACGAACGAACTTACCGATTTACATTGAAGTTAGCAGTTGCATGCTGACTGCAAACTTTATGTAATACCCATTAAGGTCTTCTTGAATATCCTTTCCCTGCATTCCACAGTTGAACAGATCAGTGCACAATATCTGTTCAAGATAGATTGTTTATAGGGTTCAGCTATCTATTACTTTGAATCTGTAAATGATGAGTTCATTCGGAGTTCCTCTTCCTCGTCTTCATCATCAAACATACTTAAAAAATCGTTCAAATCATCTATCAAAACAACAACAGGTTCGTTGTCGAAAGGATCTGTTGATTCTGACAACTCATAACCGCACTCATCTAAAAGTTCATTAATCTGATCGTCAGTCAGTTCAAGATCATCACGGTTTGCTACTTGTACATTTAACTTGTCCATTTAAATTTCCTCTGTGGTTGATTGGAACAAAAACAGATTATCAATAAAGTGCTTTTTTCCGAAATCTGGGTTGCAGATCATTTTTTTATTAGAATTATTAGTTTATTATCAATAACATAAGCTATATAATTATGGATTATTTATAGCTATATTTAGACTTATGGCAATTCCAAAACATGTATTTAACATTTTAAATCACAATATTGACCTAGTATTTAACAAGCAATTTAAAGCGAAATATTTGGTCGAACTCGCAATCCCATGTCCAGCTCATGCTAATGATACTTCTTCGATAGGTGAGTGTTTGAACCCATATTGTGGAGAGCCTATTGATCAATTACAGGCGTATGACTATTTAAATCAGTTCAAGACAGACCACCCCTATGCGCAAATTTCAGAGCAACCTAATGAACATTTCCAAGATTTAAAATTAGTACCTAGACTCGTTAATAGATATTATGACAAACATGGCTTGATCATTCCGCTTGATCAGAATTTCAAGCAAAAAAGAGTGAATGATAAAGAGTTTCAGGATTTCATTACTAAAATTTTAAATAAAGATGGCTTCAAAAGTTCTGGCGAGTTATATCATCGCTTTATCTACGAATTTAATTTCAATCACTGGAAAGAATTTCAAATCCAGCATAATGCTTTGCAGAGTAAATATGGAATGTATAGGCTCCATCCCTATATCAGTAGGAATACATTTAACCGTTATTTAAGAGAATTTTTTGAACAGAATAAAACCCAAATGTCCCAGTTCAAGTATAAAATTCTGAAGTCACCAAACACAAAGATTGGATATTACACTCGCAAAAATAGAACTAAAAAAATCATTTCTAGTGAAATCTCGAAATAGGCAGCCCCAAGGACTAGTAGACCCTTAAACTGCTTATCCTGTACACCTATCAAGCCTTACCAACAAAAGAAAAAGAAAAAAATACCGTAAAGCCGAAAAGCTTTACGGTTCATTTTACGGTACGTGCTAGGGTCAATAGTCACTGGGCAGTAAGATCGTGGTTACTGATCGATCAGCTTCGGTTATGATCCAGATTTTATCCTTGGAAAAGTTGTAGCTGGATAGGATGCGTAATTGCATCAGTAAAGCTTCTTCATTGGATTCCCGATCTTCTTCACACACATCACCCCAATCTCCCTGATGATGTCTTGCAAGTAATGCCAATAAGTCAATGTTTTCAGCTTCAGCGAAGCGAAGTGCATTCGGTGTAGACACGACTTGGCCTAAAGCAAATAAGTTTCGCTTGGTCATAAAATTCGCTCAGATTAAAGTTAATAGTGAGGTTGCTACGTCAGGAGTGGTGTTACAGGTCTACATCACTTGTAGTTGATGTTGTTCAAAAATGGCTTTCGGAACATAGATCAAGATACCTTCGTTGTCGTTGAGCAAAATACAGATCTCAAACCATTCCTTTTTCTTTTCAACAAATTCAATCTCTCCCATGTTCAGCTTTTCAGAAAGACTGAAGCTAAGATTTTCAAAAGGCTGAATCAGGTCTTGCTCATCTTCACAAACAACAAACCACCCATGTAGGGTGGCTTGATAAGGTTCTTCATACTGATGCTCAAGGATTTGCATCGTTTCAAGAATGGCATGAGCTATGGGCTGTTCATGCACTTTCTGGATATCTGCTTTACTCTTGATCAATTGCATCTTCACTACCCTCATCCATTGAAGTAGATTCAACTTTTTCAGCAGTTTTATGCTGACGCTTTTTTGTGGATTTCAGTCCAGTAGTTTTATCAGCGTGAGATGAATCGATATCTTCTTGCCCTGCTTTCAGATGGCTTTCCAGACCAATTGACCAGAGTTCATAGTCTTCATTGACTTCCAGCAAACGTGCAGTTTGTGGATGGGTATGAATCACGTTCTGATCGACCAGCACAGCCCCTAAAAAACTTGAGTTATTGACTGACTTACCAATGAACAGTGATTTCAATGCGGTAGCATGGAAAGGCTTGCCTTCTTGGTATAACTTACCAAGCAGTTGAATAATGTCATCGACTTTGATCAGTTCTGCACTAAAGCCTCCTGTAGACTCATTCTTGCTTAATGCAATACCAAAAGATTGATCTTCACTGTGTTGCCATAATTGATAGTGCAGTTGACCTTCAGCACGATCAGACAATTTATTGCAGGTAAAAGTATGAATCAGGTTATAGCCTATTTTGTCATGAATACGTGGTTGCATGGTTTTGATTCCTGTAGACGTAAAAAATCCCAATACACCGAATGGCATATTGGGATAGATGAAATTGAAATGGTTTACTTATAAGATGACTTTCAACACAGCACAGACTTTGGTCACGTTATCACTATCCATGTCATTGCAGACACGAATAGCATTCGCTATGGATTGGGTTTGATGATGCGGAATACATTCCAATACATCTGACACTGATTCAAGTTCTGGATAATATTTTTTCATGGTCACTCCTTTGGCTTCAGACCATATAAATAATATGTATATAAAATTGCCTTTGATGCAAAGTAACTATACGCAGGCCTTAATCTATATCTATTAAGCTAGAAAAAATTGCTGCTTAACTGTCTTTTAAAGTTACTAACACCTATAAAGCGCAGTTTAGTTTTTATTTTATTGATAAACCATTTTAAATCAGATATTTTAAAAAGATAAATGGTCGACACAAGACACTTAAGCCCTTGCTATTGTTGTAATAGGCTAATGAAGATATCACCTAACAGTGACGTAAGCATGAACCCTAATGATGATACTGGTAGTCGAATCAGCAATGATCGTACCTGTAACTATCGTCACAAACACAATAGTCCTCCCCTTCTTTATCATTATGAGATAGCTTAACAAGTACATAATGACAGCGAGTTTACATGCTATTCCATGATTATTTTTCAGATAACTTCGATATTATTTTCAAACTATTCAAACAAAAAAATCATGCTACTTATGAAAGTAAATATCATACCAATTACTTATCATTGAAAGGCTTTGAACAGAATTTAAAATCCCATAAAACGAATCTGATTTCTGCAATCAAATCAAAAACTTTTAGGTTCTCTTCTTTATATCCAGTCGTTATCTACGATAAAAAAAAGCCTGAAAAAAAACCTAGATTAATCTGTATTCCAACGATCCAAGATCGGCTAGTACAAATGATCTTGATTAAATATTTGGCAGAACATCATAAAGATGATTTAGCTATGTTCAAAAGTAGCGATTTTTCAGTTGAGGGAGTAGGAATAATACAAGCTAGACAAAAAGCAAAAGACCTACGCTCTACCAAAGAATTTGTCTTGAAAACCGATATTTCTTCATTTTTTGACAACTTGGATCGTTCTCAATTAATCAAGGATTTCAGGCAAACTCTACCTTTGGATATCTTCTATCTTTTTGAATCAATCGTAAAATGTGATCCACTTATACCTTTAGACTATTCAAAAAACAGAAAGCAGCTCATTCAATCTAAGTCAGGCAAAGGAGTTCGACAAGGTATGCCTTTGTCTCCTTTAATAGCGTCTTTTTATCTTTCCGAATTTGATGAATGGCTAAAAAGAAAGAAATACAAGCATGTTAGATATGCAGATGATCTCATCTTCTTTTTGGATTCAAAAGAACAATGTGAATCCGTGTTCCTCGAAGTTGAACAACAATTAAAAAATATTCAGCTAAGCCTACCTAGGATAGATGAAGAAAGTAAAACCCAAATTATTGCTCCGTACCAACCTGTCACATTCCTAGGGTTGGATTTATCATATGAAAACGAACAATATAACTGGTACATTCCAAGTCATATTATTGCGAACGTAGAAGATTCCCTTACAGAGTTAACCTCGATATCAAAGAATATTCAGAAAAAGCTAACTTTTTCAAAGACAATAAATCGCATGGAACAAATTGTTCTGGGTTACGCACATTGTTATAAAGACGCTGAATCCAAAAACCTCAAGGACTTTAGAAATAGGCTTTGTGATACTCAAAGCAAAGCAATAAATATGCTATTTAAAAACTTAGGAATTGATATATCCAAAGTTCAAACAGATCACAAAAGCTATCTTATTGGAACATCAAAATTACCCCTATTGCAGAAAACTAAATAACAGCCAAGATCAAAAATAGCAGATAAAGATAAAAGGATATCTACGCCAAAGTCTGTCGCAATACTCCTTTTATTACATGATAAAAATAGTATTTATCGGTAAACTAACCACAATTTGCTTCATATTTTAATAAGGTTCAAGATGACCCAGGTTCAATTGCAACAACTACAAAGACAGCTATGGAATATTGCCAATGATTTACGTGGAAAAATGGGTGCTGATGAGTTTCGTGACTACATCCTCGGTTTCATTTTCTTCAAATATTTGTCTGAGAAAGCAATTACCTTTGCCAATGAGCTTCTGAAAGATGAAGGCATGGCGGAAAAGTACAATGAATTGGATGAAAGCAATCCTGACCATGCAGAACTGATCGAAGGTATCAAAGAAAACTCGGTAGATGAAGTGGGTTATGCCCTATCTCCTAGTCAACTTTTTCATACCCTTGCAGAACGTGGTCGTCAAAATCAATTTATTCTGGATGACTTAGCCGAAACACTAAGAGCGATTGAACGTAGTACATTAGGTGCTGAATCTGAAGATGACTTTGCTAACCTTTTCGAAGACCTTGATATCAACTCAACCAAGTTGGGTAATAACGCCAATGACCGAAATGAGTTAATCAGCAAAGTACTCACTCATCTGGACAATATTGATTTTGACTTGAGTAACTCAGAATCTGATGTTTTGGGTGATGCTTATGAATACCTGATTGGTGAATTTGCTTCTGGTGCAGGTAAAAAAGCAGGTGAATTCTATACTCCTCAAACTGTATCTACCCTCCTCGCCAAAATTGTCACACAAGGCAAACAGCGCTTACGTTCTGTATATGATCCGACCTGTGGTTCAGGTTCTTTGCTATTACGTGTTAAACGTGAAGTCAAAGACGTAGATATGATCTTTGGTCAGGAGATGAACCGCACCACCTATAACTTGGCACGTATGAACATGATTTTACATGATGTGCATTTTGCCAAGTTTGATATCAAGCAAGAAGATACACTGACACGTCCTCAGCATATTGATATGCGCTTTGATGCTGTAGTGGCTAATCCTCCATTCTCAGCAAAATGGTCAGCAGATCCTATTTACTTACAAGATGAGCGTTTCAGCCGTTATGGTAAGTTAGCCCCAAGTTCAAAAGCGGATATGGCTTTTGTTCAACACATGCTTCATCAATTGGATGAGCAGGGCACAATGGCCGTTGTTCTTCCGCACGGTGTATTGTTCCGTGGCTCAAGTGAAGGTGTCATTCGTCAGTACCTCATTGAGAAAATGAATGTGGTAGATACCATCATTGGTTTACCTGCCAACATCTTCTATGGCACATCTATTCCAACCTGTATCTTGGTACTCAAGAAAAATCGTACCCATACAGGTGATATTCTGTTTATTGATGCTAGCAATGATTTTGACAAACAGAAGAACCAAAACAAGTTACTCCCTGATCATTTGGATAAGATTATTGATGCCTTTACACAGCGTCAGAACATCGAGAAATATGCCAAAGTCGCCACGTTGCAAGAAGTCAAAGACAATGACTACAACCTAAATATTCCACGCTATGTCGATACTTTTGAAGCTGAAGATGAAATTGATCTGAATGCCATTGCACAGCAACTCAAAGACCTTGAGCAGCAAAGCCAGAAAACTGATGAAGTGATTGCTGAATTCTGTAAAGAGCTAGGTATCGACTCTCCTTTTGCGGAGGTGAAGTAATGTCTGCACCAGCGTTAAGATTCAAAGAATTTGATGGGGATTGGCCATCTGTCCCACTCAAAGATTTTGTCTCTTTCCGGAAAGGAAAAGGCATCTCAAAAGCAGATATTCAAGAAGATGGTACATTTCAGTGTATTCGTTATGGTGAACTCTACACTACATATGGACAAGTAATCACAACAATTAAATCCAGAACTAACATATCACCATCAGAAAGTATTCTCAGTCAGAATGGAGATGTAATTATCCCTGCATCTGGAGAAACACAAATTGACATTGCGACTGCCTCTTGTGTAGCTAAGGAGAATGTCATCTTGGGTGGTGATCTGAATATTTTGAGCCACCAAGAAAGTGGTGAATGGTTAGCCTACTATCTAAGCTCAGCTAAGAAACTAGAAATCGCTCAGTTAGCACAAGGAAACTCTGTAGTCCACTTGTACTCTTCCCAA
The DNA here is from genome assembly GCF_002339435.1 of Acinetobacter sp. UBA2581. Classification (NCBI taxonomy): domain Bacteria; kingdom Pseudomonadati; phylum Pseudomonadota; class Gammaproteobacteria; order Moraxellales; family Moraxellaceae; genus Acinetobacter; species Acinetobacter sp. UBA2581. The sequence continues at coordinate 22,701 of NZ_DDLD01000064.1, forward strand.
CTCAAAGAACTAAAGGTTAATAAACCCACTAAAGCAGAACAAACCAAAATTGCCTCTTTTCTTTCAGCAGTAGATGAAAAAATCACTCAATTGACACAAAAATACCAACTCCTCAGCCAATACAAACAAGGCATGATGCAAAAGCTGTTTAGTCAGCAGATACGTTTTAAAGCGGATGATGGTAGTGAGTTTGGGGAGTGGGGAATAACTTCAATTAAAGATGCTGTAAGTTTCATAAAAGATGGTACTCATGGCACTCATCAAGATGATCCTAGTTCCAACCTATTTTTATTAAGTGCTAAAAACTTACAAAATGGCAAAATTGTGATTGATGAAAAAGACAGAAAGATCAATCAAAAAGAATTTGATTCAATTTATAAAAACTATAATTTGAAAGATGGCGACATTCTTTTGTCGGTAGTTGGCACGATTGGGCGTGTGGCAATATTTAAAGACTATTATGAATCTTATGCTTTTCAACGTAGTGTGGCTTTTATGCGTTTCAAAAAGGCTTTACCTGAATTCATATTGTCCCGTCCTGAAATAAG
>NZ_DDLD01000023.1:0-14448 GCF_002339435.1 Acinetobacter sp. UBA2581
ACTTTCGCAAGAGGTCTACTATATATAGTATTTTTGAGCTTTTTTTAATGGTAATTAAAACCAAACAGGAATCAATTTTTGATAAGTATAGTAAGTGTCCGCTGAATCCCATACCAATTTTTAATTCAATTTAGGTTTCCAGCAGTGTGGCAGTAACTCTTCAATCTGGGTCACTTTATGTGTCGGTAACCTTTTCAGCACATCACTTAAATAGGCAGTAAGCGTCCGCTGAACCCCATGCCTATTTTTTAATTCGATTTAGGTTTCCAGCGGTGTGGCAGTAACTCTTCAATTTGGGTCGCTTTATGCGTCGGCAGCCTTTTCAGCACATCACTTAAATAGGCAGTAAGCGTCCGCTGAACGTAAGCGTCCGCTGAACCCCATGCCTATTTTTTAATTCGATTTAGGTTTCCAGCGGTGTGGCAGTAACTCTTCAATTTGGGTCACTTTGTGTGTCGGCAGCCTTTTCAGCACATCACTTAAATAGGCATACGGATCCAAGCCATTCAGCTTTGCTGACTGGATTAACGTCATGATGTTTGCCGCTCGCTGACCACTGCGCAGCGAACCTGCAAACAGCCAGTTCTTGCGCCCCAACGCCCAGGGACGCATCTGATTTTCAATCGGCTTTGTTGCACAAAGATTTCATAACTATTTGATTTTAAAAGTTTTGATTATTTTTTGATCCAAAATTAAATTTATTTAAATCAGATGCTTACATATTTATGCAACAAAGCCAGTTTAATGGCGTAAAAAGGTAAAAAACCGTTAGCCCAGTCACAGGCTAACGGTTTTTGAATGATTAAAGGCGATGTAGTTTTTTACCCAATGGGTGAAATTTTACCCCAAACAATGCCCCCATAACCGCCCCGCTACTGGTTTTTTGCCAAATTTAAAGGTTATAAAAATCTTTATCAAATGCCTGTTTTAGATTGATTGGCTCGGCACGTTTTTTATGATTTAAACGATGGCGAGTGGTCGAGGCGGTCTGATAGGCACGCAGTCGCGCATGTTGCAAATTACCAATCGGACGGTTGGCTTCAATACAGCGAAACGGGGTAAATGACAAGTGTTCCATAATGTCAAAATTACCGTCATCCGGCACATCTTGGCAAGGGATGGTGAGTTTTGCCACTGTCACAAACGGGGCGTCTTTTTCATCCCATTCTTTGGTCAAGTCATTAATGGGTTGGTCTTTTAAGTTACGGCACAGCTGGATTTGCACATCAAACTCATAATCGTGCTGACGGATTTCTTGTAAAATCAGAGGACGAATCGCCTCGCTGGTGGCATTGACATCGAGATCTCGGCGTTTGATTTTGGCTTGTGACGCTTTGGTCGGGGCGACACGGATTTTCGCCATATAGTCGCCATGACGCACCGCCCCTTGTGAGTAAAAACTGTATAACAAGGTATTTTGCGGTTTGATGGTTTTAAACTTACTAAAAGCCCTAAAAGTCTTGAGGGATTCTTTGGATGGCAGTTTTTTGCCATATTGGGTAATCCAGTCAAAGGCAAATTTGGCTTGCCCTTTCGCGCCTTTGGCAAAATAATCATTTAATTGTAAAAATAGCCGTGAAATATAACTATAGTCTTGGATAGTATTACAAAAGAAAATAGGAAAATTAATCAGATTGTAGTCAAAGTTTGGGCTATCTGGCTCATCTGGCAGTAATTTGTCGCCTTTGACACCAAAGACTTTAATCGCCAACCCTTGAGAAAGCCCCAACTTGTTGTCGGCAGCCACACGAGATGAGCCGTTAGAAAAACGAATCACTGCTTCATGACGAGCGGGTTTGGCATAGATACCTTGGGCATATTCTTTGGGCAGTTTTGGTAAAATCTCAAAGTTGGCTTTTAATGCACAGTAGCCTTTAGCGTGGGCATCTCGGGTGTGATAATTGATTTTGCTAACCGTGTCTGATTTGCCGATATAGTCACGAATATCTGCGGTGATTTGGTCGATGGCTTTTTCATCGTCGCTAGTAAGCTGGTCGATGGCTGGGTCAAACTTGGCATAACGACGACCGAATAATTTATTTAACATGATGATTGTCCTTTGTTATTTTTATCAGGTTAGGTTTACTAAACCCACCTAACCTTTTTTTATTTAGATTTACTCTAATATGAATTTTCGTTAAGCTCACTCATCCATTTGAGTGCCGACAAGCTCGGTACAAAAAGATATTCACCGCCTTGTAGGGTATTAAATTGCAAAATATTGGTATGACGCTTACGAATTGGCTCATCGGGTACGGTGAACACATCGCTATCAGCGTCACTACCTGCGTGTACGCCTAGCATTGGGTCACGTTCTTCCCCAAGGTTCATAAAGTTGCCGTCATTAATCCATTGGCTTTGCAAAAACTCAAGCGTGTCCATGGCATGGGCGTTGATACCGATAAAAAATAACCCCCGCTCTTGACCATCGTCTTGGGTCACGTTGGGCGGCACGATATCGCCATACGATACACTACGGCGGATGATACGGTGAAGACGCACATCGCTTAGAATAAAATCTTTGGTATTGCGGGGGTTCATACGGCGAGCATGGGCACCAAACGGGCAGCCTTTGCCATAGGGATCGTCCGTGTAGTCAAATTTATTGTTTGCTACATTGTCTTTGCCGAGGGCTTCATCATCATGGTCTGGGCTTAGGGTGATGGGGGCACCCGAACGCCAGCGACCAAACATTTTTGCCCCCAATTTATCGGCTTTAGCTGGGTCATTGTCGCTTTGTTCAAGGCAATAGCGGTGAAAGTCAGCGACATTACTGCGGTATTTTCGCAGTACCATAAACGAACCGTTTTTTCCCAATACTTCAGGCTGTGGCATGGGAGGTACCACGCCCGCTTCACCTTTATAACCTAACACAAATTCACCCGCCGCAATCGGACGTTCGGTGTTATTTTCAAGGCTGATACCACTGCCATCAACTTCTGGGTTACTGATGCCATCGCGATAACCAAACACGTTTTTGACGTCACCATCTACGCCAAAATCATGTTCCACTAAGATTTCGATCGCGTTACGGCTGGTATCTAGATAAGGGGCAAACGTCTGTTTAAGTTCGGCAAGTTTGGCTTGCCATTTTTCTTGGCTATTGGCAATCACCGCGCCGCAAATATGAATATCGCCTTTATCACCAAATGGCGCAAGCCAGTTGCTAGGGTCATTATCGCCTTTGTCACCCAAGATATCGGAGCGGCCTGCCATACCTGCTTTGAAATTTTCTGGGAAAGAATCAAGCGAGCTTTGCGGTAAGCCTAAAGCTTTTAGCCCCTTATACGTCATCACAATGGTCAAATTGGCATCCATATCTTTTTGGAAATTTTTTGAGCCTGTGACGTTTGGTAATACCGCTTTTAGTAATTCACGACCCGCGTTGCTGTCATTGACTTTTAGCGCGACAAGCGTGCCGTAGTAAGGCGCAGGGCGGTCATGCAAAATAATAGCTTGAATATCCTCAAGCTCCATCGTGGCGATATTGGGATAGATAGCGTTCGTTGCCCGTGTCATGACGCTGTGCAGCTGCGTGCCGATTTTTTGTTTCGCTTCGTGTACCCGTTCTTTGACACTGCCTTTTTCAGCGGGTGTATCGCTGTGTTCAAGTTTGTCTTTAACGGCCTCTATACCATGCTCGATACCATCTTGTAGATGGGTTTTTAATTTGCCAAGTAGGCTTTCATTCGCTGGGTTGTCGTTATTCATGGTCGTTCCTAGCAGAGAATCTTAAAAATTTGATGCTGAAAGCTTGTTCACCATACACCACGCTAAATATCGCTTGCTTATGGTAAAATCACTGAACAAATCGCTTTTGTATCGAAATTTTAACCTAAAGCTTGCCCGTTCAGAGTACGGTTAGAATAGTACGCTGATAAACGTGATATGGTGAATACAGGTTCTAAGCGGGCTTATTGGGCTTGTTCAATGGCTTTATTAATGCCACGCACGATTTTGTCATTACGCGCAATATCACGAACCGTCAGATGCGGTACACCTACATACCAACCGGTAGCGGTAATCTGATGGTCAAGGATAAATTGCTTGACAGTCGGGCTTTTAATCCCAGGCCAACCCTCTACATTGCCAAAAATCAAATCCATGAGTTCTGGAATTTTGGTAGCAAAGTCGTTGATGTAAGCATCCCAATCGCCATCATAGGCGGTACAAAACAGTAGCTTAGTATCATTGTCTAAAAACACCAACCGCAAATCATGCAAGGTGCCTACATTGGTCGCCCCTGCAAGATTGCCTTTGGTAATTTCCAAAATTCGCTTGATACGAGCTGCCCCATCTTTGGTCAAGGGGGCGATGGCGGTGAGTTCAGACACTTTGCCTGATTTTAAGCCCTTTTCACCGGCACTGGTGACAGAATGGTCATAGCCATCATTAGCGCCCTCTTTTAGATTTGCCATGAGCATTTGGGCTTTTAATGCCACATCGTCTAATAAAGAAAGTTTTTCATTGTTTTCAGTTGTCATATTTATTGCCCTTATAGTTAGTTGATCATTAATTGAAGTGCATGATTTAAATTTATTTATCCCATTGTTTTATGATTTAAAATTTAAATCTTTTTTATTATATAAGCCGCAAAAAGCAAAAGCGTTAAAATAACTTTTATCACCCATAAAATTACACAACTAAGCTATTGATTAAAAAATGACATACTAGAGACCGTAAAACTAACAGTGTTGGCTTAAAAAATATTCATTACTATCAATAGGTTATTCACATCCCGAATATAACCTAGCTATAGAGAAGTCATTTTTCCTGTGTTGCATTTGCTAAAAAAGTTGGGATATTGACACCTTGATGATTAACTTTAGCAAAGTAGCTTGCTGGTCTAATCTCACCGTATAACTGGCTACCACTTTTTAAAACAAAGTCTATCAGTTAAAAGGTTTATCAGTTAAAAGATGTTTATCATGGCTAGGGTGGATTCCACACACCCTGTCGGATGATAGGTGTCTAATGATAGGTATAGACGAAGCGAAAAACGTGCTTTAATTAGCACGTTTTATCACAAGCATTGAAGACGCCTTTAATATGTCTTTAAGATGAATTTAAGAGGCGATGGCGTGTTTAGGTGCAGCAGTGGTAGGTGTTTTTGGGGTTGCAGTGTCACGGGTTTGTTGCGGTGGTGCATAGTTATTAGCGACAATCTCACCAAACGGTCCTGTCAAATTTGGCTTGACCAAGGTGTTTTGGGTGTCTTTCGGTAATAATGGGAAAACCAATTCAGCAAACCGATACGCCTCTTCTAAGTGTGGATAGCCTGAAAAAATAAAGTTATCAATGCCCAAATCGGCATACTCTTGAATACGCGCGGCAACAGTTTGTGGGTCGCCCACCAGTGCGGTGCCTGCGCCACCACGTACCAGTCCAATCCCTGCCCATAAGTTGGGCGAAATTTCTAAGTTATCACGGCGACCGCCATGCAAGGCTGCCATACGTTGTTGTCCCACCGAGTCCATTTGGGCAAATTTGGCTTGGGCAGCGGCAATGGTGTCGTCATTCACATGACTCAATAATTCATCAGCGGCTTGCCAAGCGGCTTCATTGGTTTCACGCACAATCACGTGCAGACGAATACCATAGCTTAATGTACGACCTTTGGCAGCGGCTTTGGTTTTAAGCTGCTCAATCTTCTCTTTGACGGCGGCAGGCGGCTCACCCCACGTCAAATAACTGTCAACTTGTTCGGCAGCCAGTGTTTGCGCCGCCTCAGATGAACCGCCAAACCACAAGGGCGGATATGGCTGTTGTAGAGGGGGGTACAGCAATTTAGCATCTTCTACTTGCAAGCGTTCACCGTTAAAAGTAAAGGATTCGCCTGTGTGCGAGCGAGTCAAAATCTCTCGCCAAATCGTGGTGTATTCACTGGCTGTCTGATAACGCGTCGCGTGGTCTTCAAAGATGCCATCGCCTTTAAGCTCTTGTTCATCGCCGCCTGTGACCAGATTAAGCAGCAATCGACCATTTGATAATCGATCAAAGGTGCCTGTCATGCGAGCAGCAAGCGCGGGTGTCGTCACCCCAGGGCGTAATGCCACCAAAAACTTTAAGCGAGTGGTCGCATCAATGAGACTAGCGGCGACCAACCAAGGGTCTTCACATGAGCGACCTGTCGGAATCAACACGCCCTCATAGCCAAGGTTATCGGCTGCCACTGCAATTTGCTTCATATAGGTATGGTCAACGGTTCTTGCCCCTTTACTCGTGCCTAAATAACGACTGTCGCCATGTGTCGGTATAAACCAAAAAATTTTCATCGTAACCCCTGCTTGTAAGCTCAAAAATTGATTAAGATAACTCGCCTTCGGTCGTCTTTGCGTAAGTCCTATTAATAAGTACGCTATTCGGTAGTAATTATTTTGATACCGGTAATTCATTAATGAACTTTATGATTTTCAACATAAAATGATAGGATTTCCTCTCTTTTTCTAGAATTTTTCTGTCTATATTTTAGAGAATAAAGTTGAGATTTTTAGAAATTAATTATAAAAAATGCCAATTATATCAATAAGATAATTGGCGGTAGTAAAGACTTCTTTTATCCGGTGATGCGTCTATCATCCCAATAACACGGTACTACAATCAAATTGTTTTCATGTAATCGTGACCATAATCGGACACCTAAATCTCGCTGCATATTTTGGACTGTGAAGTTGGAAATCAGCAGAGTAGATTTCATGTTGTCATAACGGCTATATAAGACCTTATGCACCATCTCCAGGCGTTTTTCATGCCGGTCATGCAGGCCATATTCATCAATCACCAATAAATCAAAACTGGAGAAATGGTCGATGACTTCTTTCTCAGAGCGTGAAGCATCTGACCAGGTATCCATCATTTTTTGAGCAATTTCTGCGCTGGTATAGTAGCGTGCAGATTTTGTACTGTTATGCAGAATGTTGCGAATGATTGACGCACTCAGATGAGTCTTTCCTGTACCCGGTGTACCAATGAGCAGTAGGTTTGGATAATGGTCAGAAATAATCTGCTGTGCAAAAGCCTGACATAGTTTGATGGCATTGTCTTGTGCAGGACATGCAACTACATAATTCTTGAAGCCACGATCCAGGTAGCGTTTATTGAGCCCTGAGTTTTTGATTTTCTGTTGTAGCAATCGCTGTTGCAACTCATCTGCATAGGCTGCATGTGAGTGATGGACGGTTTCTTTGGCACACAATTTACATAGCTTGTGACCAGCGATTTCCATCAGGGGTATATGATGGGTAGGGCAAAGTGTTTCCGTTGTTTCTGTGCGAAACTGGAGCGTTTTAAGCATGGTATTCATGATCACTCTCCTAAATCCATTTGGAATTTTCTAAAAAATCCTCATTTTTTTCTTCAAAATTTGAAGATGAAGATGAAGATGAAGATGAAGATGAAGATGAAGGGCATGGTTCAAGCATGACTTGAGTAATACTCGGGTTCTTCTCAGGAGCTGCTTGAGCATTTACTTTTCGTTGCTTGGCTGATGCTTGAGCATTACTTGCGGATTTCCCCCAACGTACTTGAGCTGCATTTTTAGCTTTATCAGATTTCATTTGCTGATTTTGCAATGCTTGGCTTTTTAAACTGCTTAAGAAATTTGAATGAATCTGCTCAGACTCGACTTCAAACAATTCTAGGGCCATCAGCGTATTTAACAAAGTTTTAGCCTTGGTGTGCTGCGGTAATTTCGTGATGCTACAAACAGTCGCTAGGTCGTGAGGAATGGCACCATTTTTCCAGAAATCCATCATTAACAGCAGTGCCGCACCAATTTGTTCTGCCGTCATTCGTGCAAATTTTGCCTGTAGGTCGCCAATATAGAGTGGCATCCAAATTGAAATATCTTTATGCATGTGTTCACCTTTTTATAGGTATAGAGGGGCTAAGGTCATCGATTTGATGACCTTTTATGATTGTTTTATTAGTGAGCTAGGCTCATTAACCGGAAACGGGCCTGTTGAGCCAAGTCATCGTAATGAGCTTGCCCTTCATCCAGCATTCGCTGTAGCCAGAGTCTTAATGCTTGGTGATCATCGAAGCATTTATTGATTTCCAGCAAAAAGGCCAGATTGTGCAGTTTGGGAATGTGTAGCTCATGGATTAATTCACGAGCGACCATATCTGCTTCTGGGCTAACGACTACGCCGCCAAAAAAAGCTTTACTGTTCATGGACAAGCTTCTCTGTATTCAGTCTCTCCAGCATGGCTTCAAAAGCACTACCATCGCGGCGCGTAACATTAGGGATGTAACGGCTATAGACCCGGAATAGCATTTCAGTCGTTGAATGTCCCAGCTGGCGTGCAATCCATTCTGGGTTCTCGCCTGCCGACAGCCAGAGCGTAGCTGCAGTATGACGTGTTTGATAAGCACGACGAGGTTTTAGCCCTAAATAGCGTAGCAGGGGATGCCAGACACGCTTATTGACCAGGCGATAATCAAGCGGCCCACCATCGCGATTACAAAATACAAATTCTGATTTTCCAGAATTTAAGCTTTTTTGTTGCAGAAAGGCCTGATAAACCCGATCACTCATCTGGATCGTGCGGTCAGAACCATAAGTTTTGGTTCCACCAAGCTCCCCATTCACCAATGCTTCACGAATGTGGATTTCCCGACGTTGTAAGTCCACATTTTTCCATTGCAAGCCATCGATCTCACTGGTGCGCATACCTGTGAAAAATCGAACAGTATAATAAGGCTTAAAATCATCACGAACTGTGGCAAGGATTGCGTGTACTTCCTTTAATGAAAAAGGTGTTACTTCAATCTTTCCTTGCTTTAAGTTCTTGATATTTTTATAAGGGCTATCAAATTCATATCGTTCGGCAGCACTATCGAGTATCATACGAAGCACTATCATAATCTGGTTGATTCTTGATGGTGAAAGGCATTCTTGGTTTTTTCCGTGAGTCACTTTGGCGAGGGATGAACGGAATCCAAGAATGTCTGACTTTTTAATATTAATAACAGGAATTGCGCCAAAAAAAGGGATCAAGTACTTTTTGATTACAATTTGAATTTTCTCCTTATAACTTGTACGCCACTCTATTTCTTTATCAGTGAACCAGATTTCACAGAACTTTGAAAATAGAGGTGTTTTAGAGCTGATTTCATTTACTCTGTTTTCTGCATTTTTGATTTCTTTCAAACGAGAACTTTTTGGAAAGTACTTAGCATAGTCAAAAATACCCAATAAGATTTCCGCTTCCATTCGCTCAATCACTTTTTCAAGCTTTTTGCGATTCGGAGCATTGTCTTCAAGAGCTGTTGTTTCACGACAACGGATGTTTAAGTATCGAAAATCGACACATAACTTACCGTATCTAGTACGGATGGCAGCCATAATAATATCCTCCTTATTGAAGTTGTAGGCTGTGTAGCGAGCCTAAAGTGGTTTTAGTCATATCTTCTTCAATACGCTCCCATACATATAAAATTTTGCGTCCACCAAAAGGGCGGATGTAATGAATACCTTCGATTAGAACGCTATCCTTTAACTGATTACGAATGGTACGTTCGTTATAATGGATTCGTTCTGCCAATTCTTTTGTAGTAATATAAGTAAGATTCATGTTTGTATCCTTTTATAAAGTATCACAATGGTGTTATTTAAGATCACAATGCAATAATAAATGCGTTTAATACATCATGCAAGTACTTTATTACACAATGGTGGTAATTAATGATAGTTTGTAACTTGCCTGTTCTTTTGGCGGAACGAAGAATGAAAGTGGCAGATGTAGCTCGGGCAACCGGAATGAGTAAGACGACTTTACATAAGCTTTATAATGGTCAATCAACTCGTATTGATTTTGAAACATTAGAAAAATTGTGCGTATTGTTAAATGTAGACGTTGGTGATTTATTAAAGTTCAAGCCAGATGAATAATTATTGCTAATAAAAAGCGTCATATAATTTAATAATTTTCTAGTTAGTATATTGTTTTTATTAAGTATTTTTGGTGACCAAATTTGGTCACCATTTTTTATAAGAGATTAAAAAGCTTTAATGAAAGCCATAAGGGAGTGCTTCAGGTTTTTTTAAAAATTACTCAGTTCATATTGAGTAGAATTCATGCAAAAACTTAAACATGTTGATCTATAGTTGACATTGATAGGGCACGTTTTGGTCACTTTTGGTCACGTAAGCCCACTCTTAACTGATCTAACTTAACTTTTTACTCACTTTGAAGCTGATAGCTTTATAGACTGAAAGAAAAAATGTTATTTAAAATCAACAACGAAAAAGCCCCAATCTTTCGATCAGGGCTTTTTGAATTTGGAGCGGGAAACGAGACTCGAACTCGCGACCCCAACCTTGGCAAGGTTGTGCTCTACCAACTGAGCTATTCCCGCAGGGTCGATCGATTTTTTACTTTAAAAAATGAACAAAAAAGAATTTGGAGCGGGAAACGAGACTCGAACTCGCGACCCCAACCTTGGCAAGGTTGTGCTCTACCAACTGAGCTATTCCCGCATGCCGTGTATAATACAGCATGCAAAAACAGGGTCAATAACTTTATGAAAAATCTTATGTCGATTGCATAAAATAAAAGCAATATTCTCTGTGCTTCCAGACAATTAGACAAAATTTATGCAAAATTTAATGAAATCTCGGCACAATCAAATAATTGCAGACATTTTTTGCACCGAAATAGCGGATAGAACAGGGTATACTGGACCCATATCTTGAATCGGAGTCAGGCCATGAGCTTAGAACAACAACTGAAAGACCGTTTGGCACAATTGTCACCTACTTACCTGGAAGTCGTGAATGAATCTTCGGGTCATGGTGGATATTTTCCGGGTAAGGAATCGCATTTTAAGGCAGTGATTGTCAGTGAAGCCTTTGCCGGCCTGCGTGCGGTACAACGCCATCAAAAGGTCTATGCTGCGGCAGGTGATTTGCTGTCTAAAGATAAAATTCATGCCTTGGCAATTCATGCTTTCTTGCCTGAAGAGTGGACAGGACAGGATACTTCTAGTCCGGAATGTGCACATGCACCAAAAAACTAAGAGGACTTTATGGATACCCAGCTTTTAGTCAAGATTATTCATATGTCTGCGGCAGGACTGGCCATTGTGGCCATTCTTGCGCGTGCTATTACCCTGTTTATGGGTACACAGGGCAATCAACCGAATCCAAAAGCACGTGTATTTCTGGTCGCTTTGCAGCACCTGGTGATTAGCGTGATTGCCTTAACTGGGATTATTGCCCTGTTTTTAAAGAATTTTGATGTACAGCCTTGGTTTTATGCCAAAATTATTTTATTTCTGGTGCTGATTTCATCCTTGGGCAAAGCGTATAAAAAAGATGATTCAATCCTGCTGGTACAACGCCGTGCTGGCTTATTTATTGCTGTGGTTTCACTTATTGCGATTATGGTATTGGTCATGATCAAGCCGAATTTTGGCTAAATTATTCATCAGTCAATGAACTCAAACATACTGATCATTAGAAAAATAAAGAGGGGTGTTTATGCATACTCGTGTGGTTTTTAATCAAAAAGGTGGGGTGGGGAAATCGAGTATTGCAGTCAATTTGGCAGCAATCAGTGCGCATCAGGGGCTTAAAACCCTGTTAATCGATCTTGATCCGCAGGCAAACTCCAGCCAGTATTTACTAGGGGATGATGCAACTTATTCGAGTGACAAGCCGGCGCTGGAGCCGAATATTGAAAACTATTTTGAAGATGTATTGGGGAACCAGCAGAGCAAAAGCTTAATTGGTAATGCGATTGGTTCCATTCTCAAGACCCGGGCTAAAGGGCTGGAAAGTTATCTGCATCAATCACCTTTTAAAAATCTGGATGTCATTCCGGCCAGTCCAAGTTTGGGCACATTGGCCCATGCACTGGAATCCAAGCATAAGATTTACAAGCTGCGCGATGCCTTGCAACCACTTGCTGAGCATTATGACCGGGTGTTTATTGATACTCCGCCAGCATTTAATTTCTTTACACTTTCAGCCCTGATTGCTGCAGACCGTGTTCTGATTCCGTTTGACTGTGATGTGTTTTCTAAACGGGCCTTGCAAACTCTGATTGAGAATGTCATCGAAACTCAGGATGATCATAACGAACGTCTGGAAATTGAAGGCATCGTGGTCAACCAGTTTCAGGCTCAGGCAAAACTGCCTCGCGAAGTGGTACAGCAACTAAGAGATGAAGGTCTTCCGGTACTAAACAGCATGTTGCCACCGTCGGTGCTGATGAAAGAGTCACATCAAAAAAATCAGCCATTAATTCACTTGGCAACTGATCATAAATTGACTCAGGCCTATCAATCATTGTTCAATGAGATAGAGCAGCATTAAGATCGAGTTAACTATGAAACTTGTGAAAATAAGCCTGGCGATCAGCATACTTAGCTTGCTGGGTGCCTGTGCAACGACGGTCAAACCGACCTATGTTTCACCCACTCATTATCAAACCCTCAACTGTCAGCAGCTTCAGGGGGAATACAACCGTATTCAGCAATATCTTGATAATGGTGTTGAGCCGCCTAAACGTACAGGTGTCGGCGTAGGGGTAGGCATCGGTGGTGGCTGGGGCAGCCGCGGTAGCTGGGGCATTGGTCCGAGTGTATCAGTGAATATGGGACAGTCTTCCAATACCAAACGCACTGAAACGGCACGTCTACTGGGTGAACAGGAAGCTATTGTACAAGCTGCAAAATTTAAAGCTTGCCCAATTGTTGTCCGTCAAAACACCAATAAATAGCCCTCTAAATATCAAAAAAATGCTGACTTTAAGTCGGCATTTTTTCTATCTTAAAAATGATTGCTCAAGTGACACAGTTCACAGTATTCACCAGAAAAAATGACCGATGCGCATAAAATTTTGAAAGATCCCGTCTTGTGATCAGAACACGAGATTGGTTAAGGTAATCACCTTGTCTGATATGTTTAACCACCATGATTGAAAACTGGCTCTTTGTTTTTGCAACAATAGCAGTGCTAATGATCCCTGGACCTGCCAATGCATTGGTGGCCAGTTCTGCCTATCAGCAGGGAACAGCCAAAACCAGTCTGTATATTCCTGTCATTCTGGCGGGGTATTTATACGCGATCAATGGGTGGGCTCTGCTGGTTCATCTGTTTTCACCGATCTGGCCCAGTTTTCAGGAATTAGTGCATGTGCTGAGTGCAATCGGTGTGGGCTGGATGACCTTCCATTTATTCAAGGCGCGGCAACTGGAACAATATAATCAGAGTCATCCTCAGATCCGTCCCTGGCAGATGTTTAAGGGAACCTTGAAAAATCCCAAAGCAGCGCTTCTGGCGACAGGGATATTGCCGCTGTCTACTTGGGAAAGTCCGAGTAACTTTGTTCTAGTCTTTGCGATTTTTACTGGGATTGCCTTGCTTGTTGCATTGTTCTGGATGATCTTTGGTCAAGCGATTCTGGCGGGAGAGTCGGCAAAAAGAAAAGCCGACCTGATTTATAAAGGGTCGGCTCTGTTTTTACTGCTTTGTCTGATGCCGTTGCTGATTAATTGGCTAGAATAAATATTCAATCAATAATTCTAGGCTTTCAGGCGATTTTATTTTTCTTGAGTTTCTGCTGAATAAAGCCAATCACACCTGGCATGACACTTAAAATAATGATACCGAAAATCAGATGAGTGAAGTTGTCTTTGACGATTGGCATATTGCCAAACAGATAACCTAGGATCACAAATGAACTGATCCAGAGAAAGCCACCGATTATATTGTAAGTCAGGAAATATTTGTAATTCATACTTCCCGCACCAGCAACAAAAGGTGCAAAGGTACGTGCAAAAGGAATGAAACGGGCAAAAATAATGGTTTTACCACCGTGTTTCACAAAGAACTGCTGGGTAGCAAGCAAATGCTTTTTATTGATAAAACGTGATTCAATCTCAAATACACGTGGCCCAATATATTTACCAATATGATAATTCAGGGTATCGCCCAGCACTGCCGCAGTGAACAGTAGCGGAATCAGTACCCATGGATCCATTGCACCCGTTGAAGCCGCTAGTGCACCTGATGCAAATAACAGGCTGTCTCCCGGCAGGAATGGCATCACTACCAGTCCCGTTTCAACAAAAATAATCAGGAAAAGAATGCCATAAATCCAGATGCCGTAATTGGTAATGAATTCGAGCAGGTGATCATCAACGTGGAGGATAAAATCAAGCAGTTCCATAGGGAAAAACAAGCGAAAAGGTGATCAAATCCTAACAGTCTGCGGCATGAAAGTCAGTACCGAACAGGAAAATAATTGCCCGCTCATCCCTGAGGGGTGAATTAAAAATTTATCTTACAAATTGGCGGTAAATTCCTATAAAACAGGCTTAGCATGAAAATGTCATTAAAATAAAAATCAAAAGGTGGCTCCCATATTTAACCCTAAACGCCATCCCAGTGAAGACCGTGATAGAGGTAAGCGAAATAAACTAGGACTTACGCATTGACG
>NZ_DDLD01000092.1:0-6130 GCF_002339435.1 Acinetobacter sp. UBA2581
CATAAAACAAGAGGAAGCTCAAATGAGCTTCCTCTTGTGAAAAATTGTGGGACAGCAATGGAGTCAAGCTCCTCTTTTTTAGACCCAGTTTTTAAAAGCGCTGACCTTCAGCAACTTTCTGTTTGAGTAACTGTGGTGCTTTGAAACGTTCGCCATATTTACGTTCCAGGATTTCAGCACGATTCAAGGCCTTGGTTAAACCATACTGGTTCAAGAACTGCACTGCACCTCCCGTCCAGGCGGCAAAACCAATTCCAAAGATTGAACCAATATTGGCATCGACCACTGACTCCAGCACACCTTCTTCCAGACAGCGTACGGTATCCAGCGCTTGAACAAACAGGAAGCGGTCTATCATTTCCTGTTCAGAAATATCCACTTCTTTATACCAATGCTCCAAGCCAGACCACAGCTGCTTTTTGCCACCTTCAGGATAATCATAAAAACCTGCACCAGCAGCTTTGCCTTTACGGTTAAACTCATGAATCATGGTTTGAATCACGGCATCTGCATCGGTGCTTGGGCGTTCTTTGCCTTGTGCTGCCAGAGCCTTACGGGTTTCTGCAGCTACATGCTCAGAAAGTGTCAGAGAGACTTCATCTTGAATAGCAAGTGGTCCGACCGGCATACCTGCTTTCAGCGCAGCCATTTCAATACGGGCTGGATGCATCCCTTCGGCGAGCAAACGTAAACCTTCCTGTACAAAGGTTCCAAAGACACGGCTGGTAAAGAAGCCACGGCTGTCATTCACTACAATCGGTAGCTTGCCAATCTGCTGCACAAAGTCAAATACCTTGGCCAGTGTTTCTGCTGAAGTATTTTTCCCCTTAATGATCTCGACCAGTTGCATCTTGTCGACTGGGCTAAAGAAATGCAGACCGATAAAATTCACCTGATTTTGAGAGGCTTGAGCCAAGTCACTGATGGGTAGAGTCGAGGTATTGGATGCCATTACACCGTTGGATGCTAAATATTGCTCTGCTTCCTGAGTAACTTTGGCTTTGAGTTCCTGATTTTCAAATACTGCTTCAATGATCAGGTCACAGCCTTGAAAATCTGCTGCTTCTGTCGTGGTGTGAATCAGACTTAAAATCTGGTCACGTTTTTCAGCTGTTAAGCGGCCTTGGTCTACTTTTTTATCAAGTAATTTCTGGCTATAGGCTTTGCCTTTTTCAGCAGCTTCGACCGAAATATCTTTTAGTACCACCTGAATGCCTTTGCTGGCAGTGACATAGGCAATACCTGCACCCATCATACCTGCACCCAAAATACCTACTTTAGTAGCTTTCCATGGCGCAAAGTCTTTAGGACGACTGGCACCTGATTTAATGGCATTCATGCCATGCCAGAATGTACCGATCATGTTCTTGGAAATCTGGCCGGTAGCGAGATAGGTGAAATAACGCGACTCAATTCTCAGTGCGGTATCAACATCAACCTGAGCGCCTTCAACCGCAGCGGATAAAATGGCTTCAGGAGCTGGATAGCACCCCTTGGTTTTATCACGCAGCATCGCAGGAGCAATGGCCAGCATCTGTGCAACGGCAGGCGAAGAAGGAGAGCCTCCCGGAATTTTGTAACCTTTTACATCGAAAGGCTGTTGGGATTGCGGATGTTGTTTAATCCAGGCTATAGATTTATCTAGTAACTCATCCAGTGAGTCGGCTGTGTCATGTACCAGTCCCAAAGACTTGGCTTTTTCTACACCGAACTGTTTGCCTTCCATCAGTAAAGGTAAGGCATTTTGCAGGCCTAGCAGACGAACCATACGGACAATACCACCACCGCCTGGTAGCAAGCCTAAAGTGACTTCAGGTAAACCAAACTTGGTTTTGGCATCATTGAGGGCAATACGATGATGGGCACATAAAGCGATTTCCCAACCACCACCGAGTGCGGTGCCATTTAAAGCTGCCACCACAGGAATGCCACGCGTTTCGATATAGCGTAATTTGGCTTTCATGTCTTCAATCATATTGAAGAATTCAGTGGCATGTTCAGGCGTCGCCTGAATCAGCTCATCCAGATCACCGCCAGCAAAGAATGTCTTTTTAGCTGATCGGAAAATAATTCCGGCGATCTGTTCATCTGCCTGTAACTGGGCAGCGACTTCTTCCAGAGCCGTGCGAAAGTCGGCATTCATGGTATTGGCGGACTGGTTTGGAGAATCAAAGGTCAGAATGACAATATGATCTTCAGTTTTTTGATATTGAATTGCGCTCATGCTGATCTCCTTATACCAACTCAATAATGGTTGCGATGCCCATACCACCCCCCACACACAGGGTGGCCAGTCCACGTTTCTTACCTTGACGTTCCAGTTCATCCAGTAAAGTGCCTAGAATCATGGCACCGGTCGCACCGAGTGGATGTCCCATGGCAATGGCACCACCATTGACATTGACTTTGGCAGGATCAACCTTCATTTCATTGATAAAGCGCATCACCACAGCAGCGAAAGCTTCATTGACTTCAAACAGATCAATATCATCAATGGTGAGTCCGGCTTTGGCTAAAGCCTTACGTGCAGCCGGGGCGGGGCCAGTCAGCATAATGGTTGGATCGGCACCAACCAGCGCCGTTGCCAGTACTTTGGCGCGTGGCTTGAGATTTTGCTGTTGCACTGCCTGTTCGGAGGCAAGTAATACGATTGCTGCACCATCCACAATGCCTGAAGAATTACCCGCATGGTGTACATGGTTTACAGAGCCTACTTCCGGATATTTCTGTAGAGCGATGGCATCAAAGCCTATCTGGCCCATCGTTGCAAAACTTGGCTTTAATGCACTTAAGCCTTCTGCAGTTGTTGTCGGTTTAATGAATTCATCTTTGTCTAGAATCACGACGCCAGCTTTATCTTTCACTGGAATAATGGATTTATCAAAATAACCATTCGCTTGGGCTGCTGACGCTTTCTTTTGTGATTGCTCGGCGAATTGATCTACATCTGCACGACTATAACCATCAATGGTCGCGATCAGGTCAGCCCCGATGCCTTGTGGAATAAAATCGCAAGCCATATTGGTTTCAGGATCTAAAGCCCACGGGCCGCCATCAGAACCCATCGGAACACGAGACATGGATTCAACGCCACCCGCAACGACCAGATCTTCCCAGCCTGAACGAACTTTTTGTGCTGCCAGATTTACAGCTTCCAGGCCTGAAGCACAGAAACGGTTGATCTGAACACCAGCCACATCATTGTCCCAGCCTGCGGCAATTGCAGCAGTTTTGGCAATGTCTGCACCCTGATCACCGATTGGAGTCACACAGCCCAGCACAATATCATCCACCTGAGATGTATCCAGGTTATGGCGTTCTTTCAGTTCATTTAAGAGCGTAGTCAGTAAACTAATTGGTTTAACTTCATGTAATGATCCGTCTTTTTTTCCCTTTCCGCGTGGCGTGCGAATGGCATCAATAATATAGGCCTCGCTCATACAATATCCTTTTCTTGCTTTATTGAAATTGTTCTAATGCTTCGAGTGTAATGATTAAATCTTGAAGTGCAATGACGAGAACGGACCAGATCATTTGAGCAATTTGGTCAGTCTTGATGGATTAAAAAGCGGGCATAAAAAAGCCCAAGTCTGGAGCTTGGGCGAGGGGCTTGTAGCGCTTAATAAACGACACTTTTCAAGTATACAATTTTATAGCAAGGTTTTTAATGGTAACCGTGTAACTGACGGTATAGGCCTGGTGTTACCCCTGTCCATTTTTTGAAAGCACGGTGGAAAGTACTGGTTTCACTAAAGCCAACCTGTTGTGCAACATCTTCCAGAGTCAGATCTGGGTTAAGTAATAAGTGAATTGCAGCATCACGGCGCAGTGCATCTTTCACGCCCTGATAGCTTTTGCCTTCAGCAGCCAGACGGCGACGCAGGGTTTGCGGAGACAAGTAGAGCATCGATGCGACATCGTTCAAGGTCGGCATTTCTTCACCAATCTGGCTCTTTAATACATCACGGATCCGAGAAGTCAGCGAGTTGGTATTTTTAAATTTAACTAGAAGTTGAGCAGGTGCTGCTTTGAGGAATTCTTCTAGCGTTTCTTCATTCTGGCGAATTGGCAGATCTAGATAATCCGCTGCAAAGGTAATTTCAGTACGAGGCATATCGAATTGCATCACAGGTGCAAAGAACAGCGCATCGTATTCATCTGCATGTGCAGGACGAGGATAGCTGAAATGTACACGTTCCAGTGGCAGACGACGTTCAATTAACCACGATGCCAGACCATGCCAGATCATTAGCATGCTTTCGGTAATAAAGTGTTCCGGATCCATCGAATTTGGAATCAGGGGAACCAGACGCGCTTCGTGCTTGTCACGCTCTAGGGTTACAGACCAGTCATCACCAAAGAGTTTGTAAAATTGTGAAGAAAGCTCGAGTGCATCGCCCAGCGTTTTGGCATGGATGATCAACTGGCACATAATCGCGAAAGTGCCCAGACGACGCGGCTGTTTATCAAAACCGACATGTTCGTCCTGAGTCACCATCCAGAGCATCTTGATAAAACGGGTATATTGTTCAGGCGAAATACGGGCCTTCGGCTGATGCAGAAGCTCGGCTTCAATCCCAACGTGAGACAATAAAGTATCGACATCCATGCCCAGGCGCTTAACGCCGTATAAGGCTGCATTGACGAAATGGATACTGATCGTATCACGACTCATGTTTAATCCTTCAGTCTCTTTAATGTTCACTAATATTTGACCTAAATGACAAAAAATAAAAAATCAATGGCAATTTACAAGAATGCAATTACCATTTTCTTACATGTTAAATTGCCGAAACTATCAAGGTAAATGGCTGAACATGACATTGTTTTTGGGCATTTATGTTCTTATGATGAGGCAAAAAGCGATATAAATAGAGTAATAACTCCAATGTCATATGCATTAAAAGGTTTGAAAATATTAGATTTTTCTACATTATTACCCGGTCCATTTGCCACGTTATATCTTGCAGACATGGGTGCAGAAGTTGTGCATATTGAATCACCCACACGTCCTGATCTGGTGCGTTTAATGCCACCTTTTGCACATGGACAGGCCACAACGCATAATTATCTGAACCGAAACAAACATTCTGTCGCACTGGATTTAAAGAATCCCGAACATATTGAACAGATCAAATCCCGAATTGCAGATTATGACATTGTCGTAGAACAATTTCGCCCAGGTGTGATGCAACGGCTTGGCCTGGATTATCCAACGCTCAGTGCGCTTAATCCACGCTTAATCTATTGCTCGATTACCGGTTATGGTCAGACGGGTTCTTATAAAGATCGGGCAGGGCATGATATTAACTATTTGGCTTTATCTGGGATTGCTGGGCATAGTGGCCGGCTTGAAAGCGGACCACCGGCAATGGGAATCCAGATTGCTGATGTCGCGGGCGGCTCTATGCATGCGCTGGTTGCCATTCTGGCAGCGGTGATTGAGCGGCAGAGCAGTGGTCAGGGACAATATATTGATATTTCCATGACCGATTGCGCGGCGACATTAAATAATATGGCAGCTTCTGCCAGTCTGGCGGGTAATCAGCATCAGCAAATAGAATCAGGTTACTTAAATGGCGGTACCTTTTATGACTATTATCAGACTCAGGATGATCGCTATCTATCAATAGGCAGTCTGGAGCCTCAATTCATGCAAGGTCTGGCACAATTACTAGATTTGCCGATTATTCTGGAAAAAGGAACTTCTTTCGTACCTGAAGATCATGCTTTAGTGAAACAGGCGATTCGCGATAAAATCAGATCCCAACCTCTATCTCACTGGCAAGTCTTATTTTCTCAGGCGGATTTCTGTGTCGAACCTGTATTAAAGCTTGATGAAGCTCTGCATTCTGAGCTGGCGCAGCAACGTGAATGGGTGGTACAGGTGCCAGTTAAAGCTGATCAGCTGGAGCAAACTGAAGCTCAACTGGCTTGCCCGATCAAGTTTTCAAGATCAACTATGCGATATCAATTTATCGGTCAGGCTTTAGGCGAAACCAAAGAGTGGTAATTGAGCGACTTTCTTATTTTGGTTTATGAAAAAAACTGCTAAAGATTTAAAAAATAAATCATTCACATTAAAAATCAGAGGAAGCTGATCTAAAGCTTGGCGAATTCAAACATGAGG
>NZ_DDLD01000077.1:0-7692 GCF_002339435.1 Acinetobacter sp. UBA2581
TAATAGTGCGTAAGTCCTAGTTTAAAATAAATTCATGTTCGGAGACTTCTACCGATATTATCAAAGATTGTATTCAGTAATTGGGTTAAAATGCCTGAATATTGTTGTATTTTTCACATAATATCACTGAAAATCGCAAAGTATCGGGAAAAGTTATATGAATAATGAGTGTATGGCTATGCTGGCGGAGCAGTGGAAGCAGATCTGTCAAAATTATTCATCGGATGATTTGCTACACGCATTTCAGTTTATTCAAGACCACTCGTCGGTACTGGTAGAAGAATTCTATAAAAATATGCTTCTGGAAGAAGAAGCCTCTCAATATTTTACTGATGAGCTGATTCAGCAGCGTTTACGCGATACTTTACATCAATGGCTTTCAGAAAGTTTCAGTGTGGCGCTGAATAAGCGTTATGCAGAAGCCGTGCAAAAACAGAATATCGTTGGACATGTGCATGCACGCGTTGGGATTCCATCCTGGCTGATTATGCGCGGTGTACGAGAAATTCAGCGCAAAATGTTTGAATTGCTGAGTTTAAATCCGCAGCCGAACATGCTTACTACCTGTAGCTATATTGTACAAATCATGGGATTTGCCACAGAAATTATGTGTCGTTCCTATGAGGCAAAATCAGTCCAGAATCAGGAAATGAAGCACAGTTACCGGGTATTTTCTGCAATGCAGGATGTCGCGGTACAAAAAGATAAGCAGCGCAGTTCATTGCTGGATTGGGAAAATGAGCTGATGTTCAAGGTCTTTTCTGGCACTACAGGCATTAGACATCAAATGCTGTCCAAGTCAGAATTTGGCTTATGGTTTATTCATAAAGCGTCTTATGCCTTTACCGGTTCTGATCAGGTCGATTTAATTATCGAGCGAATTTATCAGATCGATACGCTAAATCAGGCAGTGCTGAAATGTACTGAAAAAGATCAGATGCTGAATCTGATTCAAAGTATTCGTGATTTAAACCGTGAAATACAGCACCTGGTCGATCAATTATTCCAGGTTGCAGATTATATCGAATCTGGAAATGACTCGTTAACCCAGTTATTGAATCGCCGTTATTTAAATACCATTATTTCACGTGAAATCAATTTCTCTCGTGATAACCAGACACCATTATCCTTGCTAGCGATTGATGCCGATTTCTTCAAAGCCATTAATGATAAATATGGTCATGCAGCTGGCGATCTGGCCTTAAAGTTTATTGCGGATGCCCTACAGAAATACATTCAGGGTAGTGACTATGCATTCCGTGTCGGTGGTGAGGAATTCCTGCTGCTGCTGGTCGATTCCGATGAAAGACGCGCGCTGAACATTGCTGAAAATATCCGTAAATATGTAGAGCATGGCTTGATCAATACGGCTCAAGGACAGCAATTCAGACTCACAGTCAGTATTGGCTGTGCGTTATTTGATGGTCATCCGGATTACCAAAGATTTCTGGATGCCGCAGATGCTGCATTGTATATGGCTAAAAATACGGGGCGTAACCGGGTCTATCTGGCGCAACCTTCTCAAATTCAGGGCGCACAAAAAGCGTCTGTCTAATTTAAAATTTGCTGCTGAATCGCAGCCTGAAATTGCTGTTTTTGCCGCACATATTCGGGATGGATTTTGGCTTCATCCCATTTTTGTTTAAATATTTTGGCTGCAGCAGCTTTAACCGGATCTTCAGAACTGCGCGGCAATTCCTCACGCCCATGTGCACCACTTAAGCCCTTTTTATCATCTGGAACCGGGCCATCGTATTTTTTGCCGCCTTTATGATTGGCATAACGCCGGGCGCGGGTATAACCCATTTGTAAAAACTTGCGTGCCATATCAGCCCCGACGAAATCTTCCTGTTTTAAATATTCCAGAAATAGAGCATAAATTTTTTTACTACTGACTTGGGCTTTTTCAGCATCTGCAAAACGCCAGTGGGGCAGGATTTCCGACTTATAAGGTTCTACTAAAAGCACGCCTTGCTCACCGCGTCCAATCCGGTATAAGTCCGGACGTTTACGGAAATCAATTTTCTTAAAATCCAGACTATAGTCAAAACTATTTGAATGAACACGTGAAGGGCGTTTAGGCGGATCAAGCTGCTTTTTACTCATGGCTGTTTCCAGAATTTATATACTTGGATCATGCAGACTTCTAAACAAAAGGTCTGTATTTAAACATGGCAGGAAATGTAGTCAGGAAATTAATTATGCAGCATCAATCTGTTTATTTTTTAAAGGAAGGAAACTAAGTTAATAAGATAAATTTTTGAAAAGAATGTAGGAATTAAATTTTAAGAAATTGAGTGAATACGTAGAAAAGTTAAGGAATTGATCGCAAAATTCCTTAACTGATGAAGATATTAAACTCGTACTTATGTTTTAACTTTCTACCACGACATAATATTTTTTAACGGCTTTAACCACTTCAAAAGTGCCAACAAAACCGGGTGGAATAATGCCAGCTTCACCTGCCTTGATTTGAGCAAAGGATTGTCCTTGAGCATCATGTAAACGGACAATCCCTTCAATTACCTGAAAGAATTCCTGTTTATTTTCAGCGAATACAATCTTCCAGGCACCCACTTCACATTGCCAGATCCCGCAATCCATATTGGGATGTTGATAGGCACTCTGGGTCAAGCGTTTAGGATTGCCTTTAACCAGCCGGTCTGGACGTGGATAATCGATACTTTCTTCAGCCTGACCTAAACCTCGACCCGCAATCCAAATAGATGACATTTTCATAACCTCATCGTGTAAAAAAGCCCCAATATCAATTGAGGCTTTCATTTATGAATCTATATTAATAACTTTCTGGTACAGCGCCTAAAAACTCACGGCGGACTTCTTTATCGGTTTTAAAGTCACCGATAAATGACACCGTACGCGTTGTTGATTCCTGTTTGCCAACACCACGCATCATCATACACATATGTGCTGAATCAATCATCACGGCCACACCACGTGCATTGGTGACTTCAGCAACCGCTTCTGCGATTTGCTGGGTCAGATTTTCCTGAATCTGCAAACGACGGGCAAACATTTCAGTAATACGTGCAAATTTAGACAGGCCCAATACTTTGCCTTCAGGTAAATAGGCAATATGTACACGGCCATAAAATGGCAATAAATGGTGTTCGCAGAGTGAATAAAATTCGATATTTTTCACTAAAACCATTTCACGGTTATCTGATGGAAAAACCGCACTATTGGTCACTTCTTCCAGAGTCTGGCTATACCCTGAGGTTAAATACGAAAACGCTTTCGCAGCACGCACGGGCGTATCTTTGAGACCAGGGCGATTGAGATCTTCACCAACGGCAGTAAGAATGTTTGCGTAAGATTGCTGCATAGTCATATGACGTATTCACTTAAACTGAGAATGAACAAGGACGGCATTGTAGCAGAAATCTTTTACAATGCCTTGTTTTGGGGGTAAATCCGCTTACTGTTTAAACTTTGGATTTTTTTCTGCAC
This sequence comes from Acinetobacter sp. UBA2581, assembly GCF_002339435.1. Classification (NCBI taxonomy): domain Bacteria; kingdom Pseudomonadati; phylum Pseudomonadota; class Gammaproteobacteria; order Moraxellales; family Moraxellaceae; genus Acinetobacter; species Acinetobacter sp. UBA2581. The sequence continues at coordinate 3,472 of NZ_DDLD01000077.1, forward strand.
GTTTTAGCAAAACTAAAACTGCACCAGTGCCACCCTGTTTTTCAGGAGCACTGACAAAGGCCAGAACATCACGGTGCTGACGTAACCAGCCGTTGACATAAGTTTTTAAGATCGCTTCAGGCCCTTTGCCATGTACAATCTTGATCACGTTCTGGTTTTCATCTTTGGCGATCTGGATAATCTGAAGCACAGCCTGACGTGCTTCTTCGACCGTACAACCATGCAGGTCGACAGCTTCGAACCAACGCAGATTTCCCGCTTTCAGATCTTCAAAAACCTTATGCTGCAAGGTCGCAATGCAGTAGCTTAAGCTCGCCTGACTGCCAACCGGATTGAGCATGGCCTGAGTATCAGACAGCACGGTTTCATCGGTATGCATGGGACCTTCGGCAGCCGCACGCTTGGCCAGAGTTTGTGCATCGACTTTTTTCTTGGGAGATTTTTCAATTTTCGCAATATTGCCGGCATCAATTTTTTGTACGCCTTGCATCTGTTTGCGAAATAGATCGAGGTCTTCCGCCTGTTCCTGCTCCGCTGTTTTCACGACAGGGGCAACAGGTTCAGCCTTAGGCTGAGGATGACTAATTTGCTTTTTAAGATCTTTCAGTAAATTGTACTGATCTTTAGAAAGCGAAGAATCGTGTTTGCTCATAATCTGGAAACGGGGGAGATACTGAATTTGGTAAATTATAGTCTTAAATGACTGAAAGGAGAAATGAATTGCACTAAATACAACATATCCTAAACCTAGCTTTAATTTCTCAATAGTTTTCTAATATTGAATAGCTTGATGAACTTTAAATAGAAAATAATTTATGAATATTCTCCTTTTATTATTTTAACAGTTGCCTCGATGGAACATCTCTCTTTAAATATAAATCAATCAAACCTGGAAATAAAAAATGAGTTATTCAGGCAGTTGTTTGTGTGGCAATGTCCAGTTCAAAATAAATACGAATATTCAGACCATGTATCATTGTCACTGCAGTTTATGTCGTAAACAGAGTGGTACGGCCGCGAATGCAGCAACTTTAGTTCATCAGCAATATTTTGAATGGACCTCAGGACACGCTTCCATTTCCTGTTATCAAAAAGAGACCGGATTTCGTTCTCATTTTTGTCAACACTGTGGCTCGCCTGTACCGAATCAGGTAGGTACTATTGCATTGATCTGGATTCCTTTAGGGCTTCTGGATCAAGTACCCAAAATTCAGCACAGACTGAATTTTTGTCTGAACTCTAAAGTAGATTGGGCAAATGAAATCAAGGCGGATGAGTACTATTCTGAACTGCCAGAATTTGAAAAATTAATCTCTTATTTTGATCATTTAACTTAGTATTAAATGAATTAAATTAGTTAATAGAAAAAAAAGCCCCATGCTGAGCCGGGGCTTTTTTTATACTTAATATTTTAAACTGATTCAGGCTCACCGAATAAATCACGGAAAGCATGATCCGGGCGTGGCTGTTTCATGAAACTTTCACCGACCAGGAAAGCATGAATATCATGTTCTTGCATCATCGCAACATCAGCAGGGATCGCAATACCGCTTTCAGTGACCAGCAGGCGTGAAGGATCCAGTAGTTTTTTCAGACGTAATGATGTATTCAGGTCGACATCAAAAGTTTTTAAATTACGGTTATTCACACCCAGCAGACAACGATCAGAAAGTTTTAAAGCACGCCCTAATTCTTCTTCATCATGCACTTCAACCAGTACATCCAGATTATGCTCAAACGCAGTTTTAGACATTTCCTCTAACTGCTGATCAGAAAGACAGGCCACGATCAGCAAAATACAGTCTGCATGCAGGGCACGCGCTTCAATCACGCCATAAGGATCGATCAGGAAATCTTTACGCAGCGCAGGCAAATCACAGTGTGAACGGGCAATCTGAATATATTCATCAGCACCCTGGAAAAAATCCACGTCAGTTAGTACAGATAAACAGGCAGCGCCGGCATCCTGATATTGCGCCGCAATTTCTGCAGGATTGAAGTTTTCACGAATCACGCCTTTGGACGGAGAAGCCTTTTTAATTTCAGCGATTACACCTGGGCGTTTAGACATTAAAGATTGGGCAAAGCCACGGACTGGTGTCGCACCTTGTGCCAGTTCTTCGATATCCTTATAGCTTTTCTGCTTAAGACGGAGAGCGAACTCTTCTTTCTTACGATCAACAATTTTACCCAAAATTGTATTTGCAATATCAACCATGATTCAAATTCCTGACCGTATTAAGCTTCATATTGTTTGATGGTTTTGGTGAATTCAGACAGCACGCTCATTTTTTCCAGTGCCTGGCCACCATAAATAATATCGTGTGCCAGTGCCACACCTTGTTTATAGCTTGAAGTCAGGCCTGATACATAAATACCTGCGCCGGCATTTAGAGCAATCATATTGGCAGCCTTATGACCGGTCTCAGATTTCTTTTTGCCTAAGGCATCTTTAATCAGAGCCAGACTTTCTACTGAGCTTTCAATAATTAAACCGGTTAAGGTTTGCGATTCAATGTCGACCTGTTCAGGGATAATTTCCCATTCAGTGATTTCACCGTTTTTCAGCTCAGCCACATGGGTAGAAGAAGCCAGACTGATTTCATCTAAACCATCACGTGAATGAACGACCATGACATGTTCAGCACCGAGCTGTTTCATGACTTCAGCGATTGGACGGCACAGTTCATTGGAAAATACCCCGATGACCAAACGTTTTACACCAGCCGGATTCGTAAGCGGGCCGAGCAGGTTGAAAATACTACGAATACCCAGTTCTTTACGTGGACCAATCGCATATTTCATGGCTTTGTGATGGTTAGGCGCGAACAGGAAGCCAACACCGATATCACGGATACAGCGTTCGGTTTGCTGCATATTCAAATCAAGATTAATGCCTGCCTGTTCCAGCAGGTCAGAAGAGCCTGATTTGGTGGAAACACCGCGGTTACCATGTTTGGCAATGGTTGCACCAGCTGCTGCAATTACAAAAGCTGAAGCGGTAGACACGTTAAACAGGTTTTGTCCATCACCGCCTGTACCGACGATATCCACCAGATGAGGGACATCACTGACATCGATTTTGGTTGCGAGTTCACGCATGACACGTGCTGCAGCGGTAATCTCGTCAATACTTTCACCTTTCAGGCGTAGACCCATGAGCAGAGCACCGATCTGGGCATCGGTTGCTTCGCCAGACATGATGGTACGCATCACGTCTTCCATTTGTTCCTGAGTCAGGTGAATGTTTTTAGTAATATTACTTAAAGCTTGTTGAATATTCATGACTTGCGTTTCGCTCATTATGCGTAAATTTCAAGAAAGTTTTTAAATATCTGATGACCATGCTGGCTCAGGATTGATTCCGGATGGAACTGCACACCTTCAATCGGTAGTGTCTTATGTTTAATCCCCATGATTTCTTCCATAGAGCCATCTTCTTCATTGGTCCAGCAGGTCACTTCCAGACATTCTGGTAAAGTGGCCTGATCAATTACCAGCGAGTGGTAACGCGTTGCAGAGAAAGGATTCGGCAGGTTGCTGAAAATACCTTTATCGCTGTGATACATGTCAGATAAGCGACCATGCATGACGCGTTTGGCACGAATAATATCGCCGCCAAAAGCCTGACCAATACTTTGATGCCCCAGACAAACACCGAGTAGGGGAATTTTGCCACCAAAATGCTGAATGGCAGGAATCGAAATTCCAGCTTCACTTGGCGAACATGGACCAGGACCAATCACCAGATACTTGGGTTGCCATCGCTCAATATCCTCCAATGTCACGGCATCATTGCGGACTACTTTTACTTCTTGATTCAGTTCGCCAAAATACTGGACGATGTTATAAGTAAAGGAGTCATAGTTGTCGATCATTAGAAGCATGAGCTTAACCTATTGAAATTATTGCACTTAACTGTGCTAAAGTGATCCAGATTGAGCTTTATCGGGACTTGTTGCAAGTCTAGGGAATACACGACTAAATCGTTGATTTCATTGTGTGAAAATAAAGCACGCCTCATCATAGCAAAAAATAGCCACATCGGGCGCAATAATTTTTCAATTTTCAGGCTAGTGATTAGCTCACAGCCTTTTAGGCATTTTAAATGTGCGTATAAGTAATTAACTGACAAAAAGTAAGTTTAAATAAATATTGCAGTTATTATTTTTTAAATTAAAAATAAATAAGTTTTAAATGATTAGGGCGTGTCCTCATTTG
>NZ_DDLD01000041.1:0-46672 GCF_002339435.1 Acinetobacter sp. UBA2581
GCAAACTATGGGACAGCAGTGCCTTCGTGGTGTCTTTTTTTATGGGACTTTTTATTTACTTCAAAAATTTAACTTCTTCAGCTTTCGGATAGTTCTTGAGTAGTTTCGCTTTATATTGCGAAGCAAGAGTAGTGTTCTTTTCTACATCCTTACTAATATTATAAAGCTGATAAAGGGCAGTAGAGGCTTTTGCAGAATTTGGATAGCGGTCAACCACAATCAGATAATTCTTCTTTGCTTCATTAAAATTCGGTGGGTCAATGGACAGGTTAAATTCGGCTAACCAGAAGTGAGCATTGCTGATATAGACACTATTCGGATTATTCTTGATAAAATTCTGCATTGGTGCAATAGCTTTAGCTGCACCACCATTTTTATAGGCATCCAGTGCAATGGTATAAGCCGCTTTTTCCTGCTCACTCGGCTGTTGCGTTGTGGATGCCTGATGAGTGGCTACTGGAGCATTAGAGCTTAAACTGGGAGAAATATCCTGTTGGTTATCCTCCGCGGGAGTATCTTCAGCAGGTTCAATTTTTTGCTGCAACAGTTCAAGACGTTGATCCAGATCTGCATAGCGGTTGGTTAATTCGCTCTTTAATCTTTCGATCTCATTTTCTTGTTCTTCGATTTTTCCTCGTAAACTGCGTAGATCATTTTCAAGCTGCTGGTTTTTTTGCATAAGCTGCCAGCTGGTATTGGTCTGAGGTGCATCTGCGCCTGTAGCAATGGCAGATTGAGTGCTGATATTATTTGATTGAGCACCTTGGCTGAGTCCACGTGATTCGATAGGAATCGCAGCAAAAAGAGAGGTTGTACAGAGTGCAGTGAGGGCACACAATACCTGTTTCTTAAACATCATATAAGTTCCATGATTCTTGGCGAGATTATGTATCCGCAGCTCATTTATTCTAAAAGAGATAACCCGTTTATAGCTTCACATTTAAAACGGCATTTTTAGAAATTGCAACAAGGTTTTACAAAGATCATGTGAATTTCGATATTCATGAATTAATTGTGAAGAATATTAAAAAATCAGCATCTTGGGGCATATTGTTTTTAAAATAATCAAACGGATAGCTTATGCCGAAAATTTGAAATACAGCCCTTGCAACTTCAATAAAAATCTCTATACTCTGTTCCTGTAATGGTAGCCCTGCCGGTTACTTCGCAATTGTACTCTATGAACCCCGCCAGGACCGGAAGGTAGCAACGGTAGTAGATCTATGATGTGCCGGAGCTTTGCTGGTAGGGTTGCCACCAGATTTATAATTATAAAATTTCTCTATATTATTTTTTTATTTTTCAATCTTAATTTCTATTGTTTTCTATTCCTTTTAATCTTTACTTTCAATCTTCTATTCACAGCTGCTTTCGTGGATGCCATATTGTTTGGAATATTGAAATTCAATCTTTTGAATAGACTATCTTAATTTGAGTTTTTGAAAGCTTTTTGTTGTTCGGGATTAATTGTAAATTAAGGGAAACTATTTAAGTTAAGCAGGATGGCAAAGAGGAAAATAAAAAAATAGCCTAAGCATATTTTTCACAAATACAAAAGAATTAATCTTCGGCTTTGCGGCTAATCGCTTTCATGATCGCATCCATTTCAAAACCACGATACATTAGAAAACGGATCTGTTTGGCTTTAAGTTTTGGGTCTTTCGTCACTTCTGGACCATATTTTCTAAGCTTCAGTTCATAAGCCTGTTGTACCCAGTCCGTTTCTTTGAGTTCTTCACTGACCAGGGCAGTATCAATTTTTTTGCTTTTCAGCTTCATTTTAATCTGATTGGGACCTTTGCCTTTACGCTTTTGGCTCGACAACATGATTTCAGCGACACGTTGATCACTTTGATAGTTTTCTCTAGATAGCTCTTCAACCAAAGTGACCACTTCATTTCGATCTTCTGCATAAAGCGCCAGTTTCTCAATGAGTTCAGCTTTGGAGTATTCTTTGCGAGTTAGTACAGCAAAGGCATAAGAACGCAAACGGGTGCCGGTTAGACCGGGTTTCTTCTGCTCTTTATCGGAGTTACCAAATAAGCTGTCTTCCGGATCAAATTCTGGCAAAGTCTGTGACTCAACAGGTGCAGGAGTGACTGAATCTTCAGCATCACCAAACTGCTGTTTAATCGCGTCATAGTCCAAAAGTTTGCTGAATTTTGCGTCTGACATATTGATCTCGATAAAAATATCTATTCCATAATAACAAAAACGCCCCGTAGGGCGCTCTGTTATGACGTTCAAGGATTATGCATCCAGAAAGTCTGCTGGTTCTTCTTCGTCTTTATCTTCGACTACTTTGCTTGTAGTAAGCAGTTGCTCACGGATCAGTTTTTCAATAGTATCCGCCAGCTCTTTGTGTTCTTCCAGATAACGGATGGTATTGTTCTTACCTTGGCCAATCTTGTCGCCTTGATATGAATACCATGCACCCGCTTTCTGAACAATTTCTTGCTGTACTGCAAGGTCAATCAGTTCACCAAGATGGTTAACACCTTTACCATACAGAATCTGGAACAGAGCTTCTCTGAATGGAGGTGCCATTTTATTTTTCACAACTTTGACTTTGGTTTCAGAACCTACAATCTCATCGCCTTCTTTTACCTGACCGATACGGCGAATATCCAGACGTACCGAAGCGTAGAATTTAAGTGCATTACCACCAGTAGTTGTTTCCGGGCTACCGAACATTACACCAATCTTCATACGGATCTGGTTAATGAAGATCACCATACAGTTTGAACGCTTGGCATTACCGGTAATTTTACGCAGTGCCTGGCTCATCAAACGTGCTTGCAGACCCATATGTGAGTCACCCATTTCACCTTCAATCTCGGCACGAGGCGTCAATGCAGCAACAGAGTCGACTACGATCAGGTCAATCGCACCGGAACGCACCAGCATGTCAGCGATTTCAAGTGCCTGTTCACCGTTGTCTGGTTGAGAAACCAGCAGGTTATCAATATCTACACCGAGTTTACGGGCATATTGAGGATCAAGCGCGTGCTCGGCATCGATGAATGCACATGTACCGCCAGCTTTTTGACATTCAGCAATCGCTTGCAATGTCATTGTGGTTTTACCTGAAGATTCAGGACCATAAATCTCGATAATACGGCCTTTCGGTAAACCACCAATACCCAGTGCGATATCAAGCGTTAAAGAACCTGTAGATACAGCTTCAACTGCTTGCACGGTATTGTCACCAAGACGCATCACTGTGTTTTTACCAAACTGTTTTTCAATCTGGCTTAAGGCAGCGTTGAGCGCCTTGTTTTTATTCTCATCCATCTTACAACCTCAATACGATGTCACAAACTTAGTACTCAAGTGGATGTCTTACATTAGAGCTTCGTTCCACAGGAATATAGTGACAGAAATTTCCCTTGTGTTCTATAAAATCCAGCAGTGTTACGACACATGCTGACGCTTGAATTTAATCATCATTATATGACCAATGTTGATCAAAGTTCTGACTATTTTCATTCTTGAATCGACTGATGTCTCGACGATCTTTTTTGCTTGGCCGATGATCGGGACGCGCTAGATTATGCAACTTTCTTTGTGATGCAATCAATTCCCGGCGAGCGATACTGACTTCAGTTTCTTCATACAGTTTCTGTGCCACAGGTGCAGGACCACGAACATCAGAAAGTTCTTTTACAACTACGGTTTTTTTGTCGATACCTTGCTGAATCGTCAACTCCATACCCACACGGACTTCGCGAGATACTTTTACACGCTCACCATTATGATGGACTTTACCGCCCTCAATAGCATTCTTGGCAATGGAACGGGTTTTAAAAAAACGTGCCGCCCACAGCCATTTATCTATACGCATGCCTACCGCATCTTCGGGTAAAGACGATTTACGCATATTGCTTGTTTACCTCAGACTGATTTAAATGAGTGATTAAATCTGTTAATTGGTGCAGCATCGGGTAATTGCAAGTCTGGCGTGCAACTTTACTGGAAGAAGGTCGCTGGATGCAGAACAAGTTCTGGATGCCATAAGCCTTGGCGCCATTCAGGACTTTTTCGGTATCATCAATAAAATAGACCTGCTCAGGATCAAAGGGGTGCAAAGCATTCAGACCTTGCCAGAATTCTACAAATTCCTTGGCATGTCCAATGCTTTCCGAGCTGACAATGACATTGAAATAATCTTTGAGATTCAGATGATCCAGTTTGAAGGCGAGTCCTGCACAGTCGGCATTGGTGGCAAGCCAGATCGGATAGCCATTATTTTTAAGATAATCGAGTAATTCCAAGCAATAAGGGCGTAAGCTAACTTTATCTTTATGCTCAATTTGCATGGCCAGAACATCGACTTCGACTTTAGCCGTCCAGAAGCGAGAAGAGTACCAGTTTAGGGTATGATTATGTTGCTGATAGAATGCATAAAGCGTTTCGCGGCTCTGTTCCAGACTACAGCCATGTGTTTCAGCATAGCGGACCGGTAATAACTCGTTCCAGATGAAATCATCGTAGGCAAGATCAAGTAAAGTTCCGTCCATATCAAAAATTATAGTCGGCTTTTGCATTCAAGATTCTCCAAAGTTTTTCAAAGTTCAACAAAGCATATAGAAAAGCTTTAGATTCAATAGAATTACTCAACTTTCGCGTTTTTTAACGATTATCAAATAATTTTAAAGTCCAACAAAGTCATTTACCTTTCAAGAAAAATTGTGTACACATCTGTGTACATAATTCTGCTCTGTTTGATTATGTACAGAGTATAAGGCATTTGGACTGGAAAAAATTAAATGGCTTTAAGTGATAGTTGGCTCAAATCCAACAATGGGAAACCGCGTGAAAAAGTTGAAGTGGTGACGGATCGGGATGCATTGTCTGTCCGGATTTCGCCAAAGGGGAAGATCGTTTTCCAATACCGGTATCGTTTTAACGGAAAGGCAAAACGGCTGGACATTGGCACATATCCCATGATGGGGCTAAAAGAAGCCAGATTACTGGTGCATAAATACAAGACTGAGCTTGACCAGGGCAAGGACCCGATGCAGCTAAAATTAAAAGGGGAGTCAGACTATTTAAAACAGCCGACTGTCAAAGAGATCTGTGAACTCTGGTTTAATACCATCGCCGTCCATAAAATTTCAAGCAAGGATGATTCACGTGCTTTCGAGATTCATGTCTACCCACGTATAGGCCGGCGGATCTGTGATGATGTTTCATTGCAGGAATGGTCAGAGCTGTTATTTGAAATCGCAGCCAATGCCAGAACGGTATCAGTGAAGGTGCTCGGCAATCTCAGAATGATCATGCGCTGGGGATGCATTCATGGAAAATTGAAGTATCAACCGATTCAGCACTTGAAAGCTGCGGATCTGAATGTGAAAAAGGTGAAGCGGTCACGCTATCTTTCAGAACAGGAAATATTCTGGGTGGTGCATGCTGCACTCAGATCCAATGCGATATCTGCCAAAAATAAAGCCATCATCATCATGCTACTATTTTTCGGCTGCCGTGTTTCAGAATTAAGGCTGGCCAAGAAATCTGATTTCGACTTTCAGGAAATGATTTGGTACATCCCACCGGAGAATCACAAGATGGGGGATCGTACGCACAAGCCGATTATCCGGCCTGTAATTCCCCAGATTGTGCCATTCCTTAAATATGTATTTTCACTATCACCAGATAGCTGTGAATACGCTTTCCCGAACTTGAAAGCCAAGGCTTATACCAAACTTGAAAAGAGCTTTCAGACAACCATACCGCCGTTTGTGATTGACAATGTGCGCAAGCGTTTTGGTGTAGAGATGCAGCACTGGACCATGCATGATTTACGTAGAACGATGAGGACGCATATTTCTGAACTGGCTCCACCGCATATCTGTGAAATTATGCTAGGACATGGATTGCCGGCTATATGGGGAACGTATGATTTACATGAATACTTGGGGGAACAGGCGCAGGCTTATGAAAAGTGGTTCCATAAACTCTGCGCCATACTGAACAATCATGAGCGTTTTGATATTAAGGGTTGTATTTCAAGCGACTCAAGCAATCCTTTACTTCTTTCCCAGGCATCTACAGCCTTGATGCCGTAGCGACTGCTTGAACGACCATGTGCTTTGATCAATGGTTCAGGGAAATCCTGTTTATTACGCCAGTTGATCAAAGTGCCTTTGGTTATCCCGTAACGCTTCAACAGGTCAGGCGTTGAGATATATAAAGCCATCAATTCACCTCCTTCGTAACCTTTAAATATTCTGCTTTTGCATTAGCCCAGTTTTGTGCATCGTATGGGCTTAAACCTTTTTTCTTGCACCACTCAGTGCACCAGAGCCACTGAGCGTCATCAAAAGGAGCCGGTTTAACTATTTGTGTCGGCATTGGCTGGCTCCTGTGCTTCAATCATGGCTTTATAATCACGCCAAAATTCCCACTTTTTAGATTTGACCTGATCCTTATATGATTGCTCCGCAATTTCACTCCAAACCGGATCATTCTCGTGTCTTGGCTTATCGATGCGATCAATCGCCATTTTTTCCGCAATCTGCTCAGGCAACTCTTTCTTAACCAAAACAAACCCTTCCGGCACCGCTTGGGCTTTGGCTGCTTGCCATAATTTCCACCCGAAATTAATCTGGTTTACAAACCAATCAGCAAGATATTTAGATTCAAAACAACCAGTCATACCGTTAAAAACTAAGTTGTTAGATTCATCCTGTGTCAGCTGACATGCACTAAAAAAAACATCTATTTCTTCTAGAATATCCATCACGCCACCTCAATCCATTTGCCGGCATCAATCTCTGCGTCTCTTGCGTGTCTAAAGTGCAAACTTAAATCATCACAAATAGTGTCGTCATATTCGAAAAATATAATAATCTGACCTTTACGATTAAGTACCGCTTCAACTTCAAGCAAGCTACCCTCATAGTCTCCGCAAATGCTCACAATCTTATCGCCAGCTTTAAAGCTATTTACTTCTAATTCAGTATTCATCAAGCTGCCTCAACTTTTCTTCATTTTCATTGCTTTCAGGTTCTCAGTAGCTTCGTCCACCATCTCATGAAGCAGTTTGGCCATATCATCAACCCGGTGATCTGCAACCTGATTCAGCAATCCTGCAATGCCATTACCAGCAACCAGAAAAGCAAAGTCTAAGGCTTGAGCTGGATCGTCTTTCTGCATACGATCATGAATCTGGCCAATAAAAACTTTGAAGATCTGATCAACCACTTGTTCTGTTGTGCCTTGAAGTACGTTTGTCACATTGATTTGTTGAGCTTTCATATTTATTTCCTTTTAGACCACACCTTCCGGTGTGGCCAGATCCGTGTTAGTTGCTTTGGAACATATCGAACTGATCTTCGATCAATTTCTTTTTCTGCGCGTAGGCTTGCAGTAATTCCTGTTGATGCTCATTGGTCAAATTCGGCTTAGCTGCATTCATTTGCTGTGCAACTTGTCGAATGTCTTCACCGTTCTTGGCATCAGAGATCAGGAGGGTAAGACCGTTTTTAACTGATCCACTTTTGATCGGGTCTACAGCTGGGGCTTGTGATGCCTCAAACTTGCCGCGTACTTGTTCGATGTTGGCTTGCAGGTACTGGAAGTCAGCTTGAATCAGACCATTTGCATTTTCGATTTCTTCCTCAATGTCCAGCACATCAGCCAGTGACTTAGCTAAGTTCAGTCGTTTGGCAAACTCTTTTTTAAGATCCGCTGAGCTAGGCTGTTTCTTCTGCTCAACCATAGCTTCGGCTTCTGCTTGAAGGCGCTTCAATTCATCTACGCTTAACGCCCCATCTCCGACATCATTTGATGTTTGATTTTGGATATTTTCAGCTTGTTGAGCCGGCGGAATATCTTCTACTGGTGCGTCTTCCACGGCTTTAGGTTGACGTGAGCGCTTTGGCTTTTCTTCTGCAGGTACTTCTTCGACAACCTTAGGCTGGAACTTTTGAGCCTGAGCATTCACCAGTTTTGTGAGTTCTTTGCGTGCCGAGTCATCTGTAATATCGAATACTTTTTCTTCTAAAGCATTCAGTTCGGCAGGTGATTTAACGGCAAGGATGTCGCGTTTTAATTGAGATGTATCAGCCTTAACTACCAGTTCCTGATCCGGTGTAACGTCAATGATCTGGTCTTGTTCTTCTTCAGCAGAACGTAGGCCCATCAATAACTCTGGTGCATAGACACGGCCAAAGAATGAAGCAGCACGATAGCGCAGCATCTGTTCAGGCATGGTTTGCCATTTAGATCCGTTCTTCTGGTACCAGCCTTCCTTCACTGCCATTTCAATTGTGATTTTTGACGAGTTCAGACGTTCACCAGTTTCGCGCTCAATCGCCCATGCAGTACATGCAAAGTTCTGGATCTTGATTTTTTTGGTCACTGTCTGTTTTTGGCGGTTAGACCAGACAGTTTCCTGATACTCGACTTCTTTCTCGCCTAGATCTTCCAGATCAAAACGCAGGGCAGAGAAGCGGCCACAGCTATTGATAGATGCCATGATGAACTGTGACGACCAAGATGGACGACCTTCAATCAGGTAAAGGTTTTGCATGATCATTAACGGATCTGCACCCATACGGTTAGCCATGTTCAATGCAATGATGCAGTTTGATAGACCGTTCGGGTTTTCTTCATCGCGGTACATCCATTGACCGCTTTGATCTTTACCCGCTTTAACCTTGATCACAGAGCGATACTGTTCTGGTACCAGGGTAGAGCTAGATAGCATTTTGGCCACACGTTGTGACAGTTCAAAAGCTTCAAGGTTTAAAAGGCCAACAGAGTGAGTTGGTTGAGCAGTAGCAATTTGAGTTTGAGCATTCATGATAAATATTCCTAAAATTAATTATTTAAAGTTGTTTTCTAAAGCTTGTTTGGTGAGGTACGAAGGCAGGAAGATTTCTTCCAGTTCGAGTGAATAGCCATCCCATTCATTGATCAGTAGGGATTCAGCCAGCAGCTCTTTTGCCTTGTTGTATCGGGTTTCACCGACACTGAGAAATAGCTCAGATGCCTGATACTGCTTGACGTTGAAAGGGATAGAACTTTCAGCCACAAGGAAAATAAAAGGCGGTTTCTGTTCAGTGCGGTAGTACTCCTGGAAGCCTTCGCGGTACATGGCAGCAGACAGGTCATAGCCAAAGTCACCGCATTTTTTAGAGAAGGCATTCGGACGTGCATCGGTTGTAGTTTTTAAGTCCAGAATCAGGCCGAACGGAAAAGCTTTACACGGTGCGATGTGCCAGTCAGGACGGATACGCAATTCAAGATCAAAAGCCGGATCTGTGAAAAAGATACTGGCTTCAGCCATACCAAAATTATTCTGCATTTCGGCATACATGCTGAGTTGCTTCAGGTTCTCAACGATCCGCTGTGCACCTTGAATCTGTTCAGCAGTCACAATGATTTTGCCCGCATGTTCAGCTTCAAAGTTTTCCCAGAATGCGATCTTGCCGAGCGTGTCCGGAGAAGGGTTCTTTGCCTTCAACATGGTTTCAGTCGGACGCTTTGGTGCATCCTCTGGCAGTACTGCAAACTCAGCTTCAAACTGATCCGGTTCAAGGAATAGCGTGTGGGCCAGTGTGCCGAAATCCATAGCCGTTTTTGATTCGCGCTCGACTTCCTTTAACACGTGATTCGAGTAGAAGTGAGCACCAGAACGCAGCATGTCTTTTAACTGGCTTGAGCTGAATTCAGGGCGTGCGTGATAGTCCTCATTGCTCATTTTCTCAATGAGCTGTGCTGTTGGTAGTTCGATATAAGCATTCACTTTGCACCCCCAACAGACGTGCTAATGGCTTCCACCTGACGCTCAGATTCTTTGTCTGCCTGGTGAATGAACATTGCGGATAAGCCCACAAGAATTGAAAAGACCACAGACCATGCAGCGACATTTGAAACGATTTCCTTCGCTACAGATTTAGGCTCGGGATGCTGGTAAAGCTTTTCAGAAACCATGCTCGACGTGTTGAAGGCAGGTAACTTGCTTTGGATAGGGTTTTGTTTCATACTTACCTCGTTGTTGTGAAAAGCCCGATTTGATTCCAGTCCAGTCGGGCTTTTTATTGGGTACGAGATAAATATTAGGCAATCCTAATAAATAAGTAAATAGGTATTCCTAATTTTTTTGGATTATTTTTTGATAGGTGTAAAAAAACCGCTCATTTAGAGCGGTTCGAAAAGTTAAATATTAATTACATATTGAAGATTTTAACCAGTCCCCAGGTTCAGTAGATGAGCAATCAATATCTGTATTAGCTTTAGATCTTATTTTTTCCAGGGAATCTATATCTAATCGATCCATTTTATTTTCTAAAAAGCCGATATTTTGTCTATTTCTTTGATTCTCTTTCCATAAAAACCAAGAGAAAAAGGAATTTGCTATAAGTAAACCAAACAGACAAGCGATCAATATTTTCATAATTATTTATAACTCCGCTCATGGCGAACCATCACACCAATGATCGATATTTTATGGTCTCTTGAAGATAGTGTTGGATAGTCTGGGTTTAATGGAACCAGTTCAAATTCTTCACGTCCATATTCATCATAGCCAATTACCCGGTACTTTTTGAAAGTGGCTTCATAGGATCCATTCTGAGCAATAACAAATGAACCGGGTTGTGGTGCTAAAGATGCATCAATTACAAGTGAATCACCTGGTAAAAATTCAGGTGCCATACTCATTCCTTCAACCGTCAAACCAAATACATCAGAAGGTTTTGCACTTTGATAAGTCGTATAGGTTTTATCTTTAGGATTGATTCCATCATATCCAACAGTCCCAAACAAGCCAGCTTGAACATAATCTAAAACAGGAATTTCCATAACTGGTGAAGTATTAAAACTTACGTTACTGAACTCACTTTTTGTTTCTTCATCTGTAGGTTTACCGATACCAGTAGCTAACCATTTTGAATTTACCTTTAGGAATTGGGCTGCTCGAATCAGGTTCGGGCCTTCCATATTTTTCGATTTACCAGAAAGCCAATCACTAACAGATGGTGGCTTTACCCCAACGGCGCGTGCAAGTTCGACCCCCTTAATTTTCTTAGGCGGTAAAACTTCCATGGCATATTTAAGACGTTCAGCAAGTGTTTTCATTAGGAAATCCTAACACGAAATAAATTAGGTATTCCTATTGAATAAAAATAAGGAATGCCTAATAATTGGATGATTATTTAGGAGAACAACATGAATGATGCACAGCTTATAGAAGCTCTTGGTGGACCAGCTGCCGTTGCTCGATTACTTGGGATCAGAGTTCCATCAGTGAGCGGATGGAAGAAAATCCCCACTGAAAGAAAAATCCGACTTGCTGTTATTGCTGAAGATCGTGGTCTTTCGACAAGAAAAGAACTTTTTCCAGACACCTATCAAGATATTTGGATTGAGCTGCGCGATAAGGCTGTGTGAGGTAGAAAGCATGTCTGAAAAATTAACTGAAAGCATCACATTCAAATGCACGTATGAAGAGAAACGTGATTTGGAAGCAATTGCTAGATCTGAAAATAAAACCTTGTCTGAGCATATAAGAAGTTTGGGCATATCAAATATTTCTGAAGTTCGGGAACGTTTAAATAATCTCGCATCTCTTATGCGTTTGACCACAGATACCGTGGATACCAGCTTTGAGCTGACACCACCGCCAAGATTGATCGATATCACACCAAAACCACAGGCACAAAAAAAGCCCAACTGTTGCGACCAGTTGAGCCTTATTGCCGTTCACTCAGACAAGTAAACGAAGGTAGTAAAACATGATCAATTTAACACGTATCGGGGAGGTTGTGAAGAAATGAATGCTGCTCAAATAATTCAGTTTCAAAAGCCTTCACAACCAGCACAAGGGGCTGGAAAAAGCATGTATAGCGATAAGTTCGATCAGGGCTATGTTATGTCTAGTCGCTTGTATCGAAAAGAAGTGTGGCCATTCCTGAGCGATGCTGCACGTAACGTCTATGCGGAGCTGGAAAACCGCATTAACGGACATAACAAGGAGTCTGATTTTGTCAGCTACTCACAGCTACAGGGTGGAGATCTTCCTGGATCTCGCAAACTTGGTCGAACGACCGTTTCAAACGCACTTCAAGAGCTTATTAAATTAGGTGTGATCAGTGTTGTATCTAATGGAAAGCAGGGCATGAAATCTTATCGATTGAATGAGGTTTCACTCAAAGATCGGTTCACTAACAAGACTAGTCCTGTAACTGTACCAGTTCAGCAGCAAGACCAAACTAGTACAGCTAGTGAACCAGTTACTAGTCCTATAACAGGACACACAATAGATACTTCTATAGATCCTTTAGAAAATAATAAGAATAAAGCGCCGTCCGATTTTGTTGCTCAAGATCGTGGTGCTTTGAATTTTATTGACTACCACTCTGACGATCCAAAGCTGTACACGCTGAAAGATCTATTCGGCACATACCCAGTCAAAACCGATTTCATGGCTCAAGCAGCTGTGAGTTTCCCAAAGCTATCCGAAAGCATCATTTCTGAAGAACTTAAAAAATTGGCTCAGTGGTCAGTTGGCCAACCTGCACGACGTTCTCAGAAGTGGATAACTACCTGGTTGAACTGGCTAAGCAATTACCAGCCAGCAAAACCGAAGGCAGAGTCAAAACAACCTAAGGCTGAACAACCAAAAAAATATCATCGCTACGGACAGGGAGTGATTAACCCATGAGTAATATTTCTAAATTCCAATCTGTGTTTAACGTGAATTTCCCACCAGAGATTGCCGATCAGGTTCTGGCACGTATGCAAATGCTGTACGGAGAAGCATTCGATAAAAAATTTGGCAATGTTGATCCAGCACAACTGCAATTCACAGTATGCACAGTGTTGAATGGTCTCTCTGAAAACGACTTACGCCGTGGCTTAGAGCGTATGAATTCTGAAAAATGGTGTCCATCACTTCCAGAGTTTCGTTCTTGGTGTGTGCATGACGGCGATTGGTGGACAGCTGAACAAGCATGGGCCAAAGCCTTAAATTTTGAAGCAGATCCGGCCAATAAGATCACGACCTTGGCCAAGCGTGCACTGGATGAAGTTCGTCACATACTCAAAACCGAAGGCCAGAAAGCAGCTCATTTTGCATTCAGGGATATTTACAGCGATTACCTGGCTAAAGCGAAAAAGGCTGGACGTGTTCAGATGATATACGTACCACCGGTAAAACCAGTAGCGATTGAGCATAACGAAAAGAATCGTAAAGGCGTGCCATGTCCACCTGAATTGGCAGCCATGGTCAAAGGAACGATTAAGCGTACGGAGAGAGTAGCGTGAAATTAGATCATCCGTTAATCCGGTACCACGGTGGAAAGTTTCGAATAGCTCATTGGATTATTTCCCAAATGCCAAATCACACTTGCTACACAGAAGTATTTGGAGGAGCAGCTGGAGTTCTTCTGCAGAAGCCACGAGCGTATGCTGAGGTTTATAACGATCTTGATGGCGACATCGTTAATCTTTTTAAGGTACTTCGAAATTCTAGCTCGAGAGAACAGCTCATTGAGCAATTAATCTTAACGCCTTACAGCCGTGAAGAATTTGAAAACTCTTGGTTTGGTACTGAAGATTCAGTAGAACGTGCACGCCGTACGATCATCCGCGCTCAGATGGGCTTTGGATCGGCTGGTGCAACCAAGGGTATTACAGGATTTCGTATTGATACCAAGCGCCAGTACGGCACAGCTCAATCACTGTGGACCACATATCCAGAACATCTAAGTCAGATTGGCCAGAGATTGAGTGGAGTTTTGATCGAGAACCGTCCAGCAATCCAGGTGCTGAAAGATCATGATGCTCCTACCACTTTGCATTATGTAGATCCACCGTATGTTCACGATACTCGCTATGAAGGTGCCAAGACTGGCCGTGTTTATCGTCACGAGATGGATGATAAAGATCACTTAGAGCTTTTAAACACGCTGATCAATCTGGAAGGAATGGTCATGCTTTCCGGATATCAGTCCGATTTGTATGAAGATCTGCTGAAGGGTTGGAAAAAGGTAGAAATTAAAGCTCGTATTTCATCTGGTCGCGGTACTGATACCCGAATTGAATGCTTATGGATGAATCCAGCTGCTGCTCAACCTGATTTATTTGGGGCGACTGCATGACGCTTCGCATGAGTGAAAAACAGTTAGAAGTTCACTTGAATAAGCACAATTTGCGCAAGGAATGCGCGTCAGTGCAATTTAAAAACAAAATTGAAGCAAAGGTACATCAAGCAGAACAAAACGCCGTAGAAGCGAATTTAGAGCGAAATAACGAAGGGGCTGAAAAGGTCATTTTAGATTTTAAGTTGCCGGCTATTCCTCCATCGGTGAATCACTACTGGAATAAATCTGGTCGCGGTTTCAAGTTGAGTGATGAAGCACGTGATTTTCATGACCTGGTGAGCATGTTGGTACCAAGAATCAAAACAGCAGCACGGTTAAAACTGGAGGTGACATTCCATTTTCCGAATCGGTTAAGACGGGATATCGATAATTATTTGAAAGCAACAATCGACAGCTTAGTGAAATGTGAATTTTGCGTAGATGACGAACAGTTTGATGAGCTGATAGTACGCCGGGGCAATGTGGTTAAAGGCGGTTTGCTCAAAATAAAAGTGTGGGAAATCTAATGAATATAGGGGTTGCTATGGGAAGTTCGATGGGGCTGCAACTAGTCGGCGGAGAGTGTGGAGATGGGGTATATACGAACTCCCCTCGCGCGCGCGCGCGTTTTATCAATCTGCATACCAAAAAGAAGGTCAAAGAGTTCAAGTTAAAACTACGAAATTACAAGCGTCCAGACTTCAATCGAATGATTCTGGACTTAGGCAAATGCGGCTGGACACACGAAAAGATTGCAGACGTTCTGCCGGTGTCTGGTGCTTCTACAGTTTCAGAATGGGCGCGTGGTGGCGTTCCGAACTATGACAACGGCCATGCCTTCATCATGCTCTGGCAAACAGAGACTGGCATTAAACGGTTCCCACTGGAAGGCGAGTGGACCACATACAAGTACAAGATTGGCCAGATGGATATTTTTGAAGACGGCGGCCTGTGTGATCAGGTCATTGAGGAACTGGATCGGGAGTTGGGGCTGTGAGAGACTTTAAGGTTGGCCAAACAGTAACGCACGACAGTCCATGCTGGAAACCACAAGGCAAGCTAACCATTGTAAAAGTAGATATTGGCCGTCGTAGTGGATTAAAAATTATTACTGCGACTGATGAAAGCGGAAAGGAGTTCACCGCTGTAGAGGGGGTATTTCATGCCACCTGACTACACCCATATCGAGAATGACGGCACGCCGTGGAAGAACGTCGAAGGTGACTGGTTCTTCTGGCGTGAAGGCTGGGGCTGGTGTCCGTATGTCGGGCCGAAGAATAGTAATTTTTTTAATAAGTTTAGGTGATCTATGAAAAGAATGATTAGAGTTTGGGATCTAGCAGAGGCTGGTACAGATGTTGTTGCTATCCATCCGCGTGGCAATGGAAAGACAACAGCATTAAAGCAACTTGTGGCAGCCAGAGAACAGTATAAACGCCTACAAGCACAAAAGAATTATCAGCAGCTTGCGGAAAAACCAAAGCCATACAACGTTCGAATGCGTAGACAAAGGATTAAGTGAGTAAACACCCAACAAACCGCAACACCCATACCCCCACAGTAACCCTATTCAATCAACCACTGAATAGGGTTTTTTTATGGCAGCTCGCAAAGTAAATACACCAGGTGCAACAAAGCCTGAAGAAGTAAAAACAGAAGCAGCTCAACCAACAACAGCAGAACAGGCAGAAGCCGCGTTAGAGCACATCACTGGCAACGATCCAGAACCTGAAGCACCACAAGACCAGTCTACTAATGAAACTAGTTCACTAGGTGCACTAGTTGAAGATGAACGCCTTGATCAGATCCTTGAAGGCCAAAAGCGTATCGAAAAGAAACTTGATGCTTTGTTGAAGGCTGGAAAGGTTGAAGCACCTAAGAAACTGCGCTGGCAGCAAGGCAAACACGGACTTGAACTGAAGGAAGCCTAAATATGTGCGGTGGATTCGTAGGGAAAGCAATTAGCACTGTGACTGATGCCATTGGCCTGACTGATACCAAAGCAGCTTCCAAAGGCTATGACGCACAGAAAGCTGATGCCGAAGCGAAAGCTAAGGCACAGGCAGCAGAAAACGAACAGATTGCCACACGTAAAAAGCGCAAGGTATCTGAAGTCCTTTCATCTGCAACTGATGATGAAAAGAAATCAACACTAGGCGGTTAAAGCATGAGTGATCGAGCAAATCAAATCTGCAAACGGCTTGGTCAGCTTCGTACTGAAAGATCAAAGTACGAATCTCACTGGACTGAATGCTACAAGTACGGAGCACCTGAGCGCCAGCAATGCTTCAATGGTGGCTCACTGGATGGCACACGGGAGAAACAGCGTGCGGATCTGCTCGATTCAACTGCGGCAGAATCCATTCTGATCTTTGTATCTAACCTGATTGCAGGTACCACACCTGCAAACGCGATCTGGTTTAAAGCTGTACCGGATGGCATGGATGATCAGGCTGAACTCACACCAGGTGAACACTGGCTTGAACAGGTTGCACAATTCTTATTTCGCAATATCCACGGCGCAAACTTTGATTCTGAAATCTACGACATGATCATTGATTTCGCCGTGGCTGGATGGGGTGTGATCTATCAGGATATTGACCGTTTGAAAGGTGGTGGCTTCACGTACCAGTGCTGGCCAATCGGTGAATGCTTCATTGCATCGACTCGTCCAGATGGTCAGGTGGATACGATCTATCGTGAGTACACCAAAACCGCTGCACAGCTTGTGTCGGAGTTTGGAGAGCACAAGGTTAGCAATGCAGTTAGAGATTCTTACAAACAGCGACCAGATGACCGTTTCAAGATTGTGCATGTGATCGAACCACGTAAGGTCAAAGCACCATTAAACCAGCGTGTTTTGCTACCAAAACAGATGCCATTCGCTTCATATCATGTGGAAGTAGAAAGCAAAACCATGCTGAAGGAATCTGGCTATAACGAATTCCCTTGTGCGGTACCACGTTTCAGAAAGATTCAAGGCAGCGTGTATGGGATCGGGATTATGTCTACAGCTTTACCAGATGCCAAAACAGCCAATGCTTTGATGCGTGACACATTGCGTAGTGCTGAGATTGATGTGCTCGGTATGTGGATCATGAATGATAACGGTATTGTAAACCCACGTACCGTGCGTATCGGTGGTGGCAAGATCATTGCTGCAAACGATGTTGATGATATGAAACGTCTTGATAGTGGTCGGGGCTTCCAGGTCGCAGATCAGTTGCTAGATCGTATTCAGTCCAGCATACGCCGTAAATTGATGGCGGACAGTCTACAGCAGCACTACAACCAGCCACCGACCGCAGCAGAGATTTATGCACGGGTCGATATGATCCGGCAGCAGCTTGGGCCGCTATATGGTCGTGCTCAGGCTGAATTACTGGTTCCTATCCTTGATCGTGCTTTTGGTCTGGCATACCGGGCAGAAGTACTAGGCGAAGCACCAGAGGATCTGCAAGGCCGCAATCTTTCATTCAAGTTTATTTCACCACTGGCACGTGCTCAGAAGCTTGAGGAAGTGGCCAGTATTGAACGTCTTATGGCTTCACTTGGATCAATTATTGAAGTCGCACCGGATGCACTGGACAACATCAATCTTGATGCAGTTCCACAAGTACTGGCAGCTGGTCTGGGTGCACCAACTTCAATCATGCGTACCACTGATGAGCTACAGGCATACCGTGAACAGAAAGCACAACAACAGCAACAAGCAGCAGCTCAGGAACAACAGGCAGCTATGGCACAGCAAGTCACAGGAGCTGTGGCAAACGCAGCAAGTAAAGGACTGGAAGCCCAGATGGTCAGTGAGGTGATGCAATGATTTTAATTATCGCCGTTCTGGCCATCCTTCTACTGATTGCGTGTGTAGCTGTATGGAGTCTCTACAACACTTCTAAGGTAACCGAAGAGTTAAGTCAGTATTGGGAGCATGCGCACTTTGAAGCCGAAGAAAAGTACAGTCGTGCGAAAACACATGCCTATGAGTTTCAGGAAGAAGTGAAAGCGCTTAAACAGACTATTGCCGATCTTAAGGCCCAGCCTGATCAGGAATTTAAAGAGCTGATCCAGGAGCAAGAGGACGAATTAGGTTTTGGCCACCACATCAAATGGCGTTCACATCGAAAGCCAACGGCGCAAACCTACCAGATTCACTTTGATATTGAGCCGAACGGCCAACGAATTTTGGAAGAACTTACAGCGCGGTTTAAGCGCAATCCATTTACCGATGATGAACGCGAAACATGCCGCCGTCTTGGCCGTGCGGAAGTCGTGGACTTCATTCTTAACCGAATCAACACAGCAAACGATCCTCGCTATGACGAGAACTTAGAACTAGCCCACATGGAGCAAAACAATGGATGAACAACAAACAACTGACACATCAAACGTTCAAACAACTGAACAAACTCAAACTACAGCACCAGTTGCAGGAACAGAAACGCAAACGGTGCCAGGTGCTGAGACAACACAGCAGAACGCCGGTGAGCAAGAAACGAAAACAACTGAAGCAGATCCAGCAACAACAGTGCCGGAATCTGCCGATGCTTACGCCGTTTCTATTGATGGCTTCGATTTTGATGCGTTTAAAGCAGATAACGCTGAGGTACTGCAATCATTCCATGCTGAAGGCATGACCAATAAGCAGGTTGAAGCAGTCGTTAAAGCCTATGAGCAGCACCAGTCTGTCCAGATGGAAGCACTGCAACAAGAATGGGGTGAGCAGTTCAATTCGAATATTGGCCTGGCTAAAAACGCGCTGGAAGCTTTGGGCTTTGATGCAAAAGAACTGGATTCACCTATCGGTGCACTCAAGCTGGCGGCTGCCATTGGCAAGCATATTCAGGAAGATTTACCGCCTTCTAACACACAACAAAGCGGTGGTGAAACCATTCAACAATTAATGATGTCAGAAGCGTACAGCAACCCAAGTCATCCAGATCATAAGTCTGTGACGCAACGTGTAGACGCTTGGTATTCAAAACAATATGTAGAGTAAGGGGTAGTACAACATGGCTCAAGACATGGCTACAAATGGCGGGATGATTACCGCCGCATTCAAGCGTCAATTTCACGATGCGTTTGAAATTCAATGTCAACAAACACAGTCAGTGCTTCAGGTACTGGCGCATGACCGCGGCCAGATTCAAGGTTCATCTTTCACAGTCAATGATCTTGGCGCAGTGGAAATGGAGAAGATGACCACTCGATTTGCTGATACTAAGTGGTCCGTGCCTGAAGCTGGTACACGTTTAGCAGTAATGGAAGATTACGGTCTATTCGTACCAATCGATCCACGTGATGAAGCGAAGCTTTCAGCAAATCCGACTTCACCGTACATGCAGGCGTGTCTGGCTGCAGAACATCGTCAGCGTGACCGTGTGATTTATAAGTCACTGGGCGCATCGGTACAGCGTAAAACCGCAGACGGCGAAAATTACACAGCTACACCAGTGCCAGCAGGTCAAACCATTGCAGCATCTGCCACACCAATGAATAAGGCCAAGATTGCCAAAGCGCGTGCCTTGTTCCGTAAAAACCAGTGTGACAACTTGCCGCTATACATGATCTACAACTCGGAAATCCTTGAACAGATTCTGGTAGATGATGAGCTGACCAAGTGGGACCGCGACACGATCCAACAGATCCAGGATGGTGATGTGGCTAAAAAATGGGGTGGCTTTATTTGGTTGCCTTATGAAGAACTGGCAGATGGTGCGGGCGGTGTTACTGAGGGACGTACTTTCGCAGTTGCTAAAGGCGCAACTCACTATGGTCGTAACACGATCTCTAACTTTGACATTGTTACCCGTGCTGACAAATCAAACGTGAAGCAGATCGGCGGTATCGCATCTTATGGTGCGGCACGTGCCAACGAACAGAAGATTGTCTTAATCGACTTCCTTCGTTAAGTAGGGGCTTTGGCTCGGCATCTTGGGCATGGGGTGTCGGGTCTTTTTTTAGGAGCAGCCAAAATGATTCAACTTCTGATGTGTCTTTTTGGTTTTCATGGTGCAACTGAGATTGGTACTGATGCCAAGCCAGAGTGCCGCAATTGTTTGAAGAAAGTGGAATAATAATATGAGTAAAAAATTACTAGCATTAACCATGGTTGCATTCGCTGGTACAAGCCTGGTGCACGCAGCAACAATGACTCGACAGGAATATAACGATTATCGCGGTTGGCAACTTCCAGAAGGTGAAAACGGCAATGATATTGGCTATATCCTTGAAGATCGCGCGGGTCAGAAAAATACAGAACAACTGGACGGCTTTGTACAGTGGCTACCAAAAGATGAGTTCTTGCGAAAGTTCGCATCAGCAGAAACACCACAAGATCGTGTTCGACTTGAGCAGCGCGAACTATACACAAAGCTTGATGCGCTAGAAAACTTTCTGGATAAGGGTCAGCCATCATTTATTAATGATGAACAATGGGCTTTATTGCAAGAACAGCAAAAACATATGGGTGCATACCATGATGTGTTAGTGAAACGCATCGCATTATTCTAACACCCAACAAACCTAATCAAAGAAGCCTTCAAGATCATTAAAACTTGAGGGCTTTTTTATGTCTATTACAACCAGAACATCCATCGTCAATCATGCTTTAAGCCTGATAGGTGATCAGAATATTGCATCATTTGATGAGAACACGGCACGTGCTGAACGTTGCCGCAATATCTATGACCAGGTGCGCAAATCCATCCTACGGGATCATCCTTGGTCATGTGCAAAAAAACGTACTGTTCTTGCGCCAGTGACGACTTATCCGGCCTTTGGCTACAGCAATGCATTCCCGTTGCCACGTGATTACATCCGAATCATCAGTGCCAATACAGAACAGTATGAAGTCGAGAATCGATACATCTTGGCCAATACAAACCGGATCAATCTTGAATATGTCTTTGACAACGATAATGAAGATTCTTGGGACTCAATGCTGGTGGAAGCTATGTCACTCAAGATGGCTGCCAAGCTATGCAAACCGAATACCGGTAGCGATGCAGCAGGGCAATCAGTAGAAGCGCAGTACCGTGATCTGATCAAGCGTGCACGTGCAATCAATGCTCAGGAACGACCTTCTGAAAATATGGTGTATGAAGAATCACGCTATATCGGGAGTCGCTACTAATGAAACAATGGCTACTTAAAAATAACCTGTCCAGTGGTGAGCTATCACCATTACTGCATACCCGGACTGATGTGCAGCAATATGGCAACGGCGCAAAGAAACTGTTAAACGCTATTCCACTGGTAGAAGGTGGCGCAAAGAAACGACCAGGTACTAAATATCGGGGCATCTTTTCCGGTGCACTACGCCTGATTCCATTTGTACCGAACTCAGATAACCCATTTCTTTTGATCTTGGGGATTAATACTCTGCAGGTGTATGACCCTTTGACACAGGCTGTGGTCTATACAGGAAGTACGCCGTATAACACAGCGTCCAAAGTGGCGCAGATCCAAGTGGCACACTCACGTTATCGCATGTTCTTTGTCCAGGGTGATCATCCAGTGCAACGTCTGGTTTGTAGTAAGGACTTTGATAATTGGGATTTTGCGCCTTTTACCTTTGTCACTGCACCGGTGGATGAAATTAACACTACGCCTAACGTGGCATTAACGCCGACTGGTGTGGAAGTGGGCAAAACCATTTCACTGAATGCAGCTGCTTTTCCGAACTGGAGTTCAACGGAAAACTACATCATTGGTGAGCGGGTTATTTATCTTGGCCAGACATGGCGTGCAATAGCGGATAACACTGGTAAGGTGCCGGCAGTCGATAGTACCGATTGGGAATCTGTGACAGCAGGTGATGCGTCTGTATTTATTCCTGCACATGTCGGTGCAATAGTTTCGATCAATGGTGGCCAAGTCAAAATTACGTCCTATGTTTCACCAACAGGTGTTCTTGGGGAAGTCATTGTTAAGCTCAATGCTAACGTTCAGGCCATTGCGAAATCATGGACCTTAAATACAGCGGCATTTACAGCAGCTACTGGCTACCCATCCACAGTGACATTCTTTAAACAGCGTCTGGTATTTGCAAATACCAAAAACAACCCGAACCAGCTATGGATCAGTGCCATTGGCAACGATGGCGACTTTCTGGAATCTACAGATGATGCGTCTGCTTTCTCCATGGCTTCATCATCAGCACAAGCAGATAACATTCTGCATCTTGCCCAGCGTGGTGGTGTGGTGGCGCTTACTGGTGGATCTGAGTTTCTAATCAGTTCGTCCGGCGCATTTACGCCAGCATCAGCCCAGATCGAACAGCATACAACCTACGGCGCAAAGGCGAATGTTCGACCATGTCTGGTCGGCAATGAGCTGCTATTTGTCCAGCGTGGTGGTAACCGTCTGCGTGCACTGTCATATCGTTATGAAGTGGATGGATTGGTGAGTCCTGAACTGTCAGCCATTGCACCGCATATCGCTGAAGATCATGGCGGCATCAAGGAACTGACCTACCAGCAAACGCCGTACAGTCTGGTGTGGATGGTGCTTAATGATGGCAAAGTGGCTTCAATCACACTGAACCGTGATCAGGAGATGAATGCCTGGTCTCAGCATGACTTTGGTGGATCTGTACGCTCGATCTGCGCCTTACCACAAGCCAACGGCAATGATCTGTGCTTCATGCTGGTTGCACGTAAGTCATCCGTCGTGCTTGAGCAGCTGGACGATACTTCATACATGGATTGTGAGATCGCCAATGATGGTGAATTAGCTAGCCGCAACCTGCATAACAGCACTCTGTACCGATTCAATAATTCAGATGGCTATTTCTACGATGACAACCAGCCGACATCCGGCACATGGTTTGCAGGTCAGCCGTTTAATATGGAAGTTGAGTTCTTACCACCGGATCACAGTCAGGTGCCAAGTACAGCGATGCTCCACAAGATCCAGGCGCATGAAGTGGTCTTATATATCCGCAAGTCAGTAGGTGGCCAATACAACCAGTACGAGCTTGAATACAAGCCATTCAACCAGCAAGCCTTCCAGAACCTGCCATATACAGGTCCAGTCAATGTCAGCATGAATGGCTGGTCTACGCTGCATGAAATGCAATTAAAAATTACACACAACAAACCGCTACCGTTCCACGTGCAGAGTGTAGCTATGTTGGTATCCATGAATGAGAAATAAGATGCTTGTACGTCCGGCAACACTAGAAGATTTAGACACGCTTGTTTACTGGGGCAAGCGTCTTACAGATGAATCACCACGGTTTAAGAATCAGGGCTTCAGTGCAGAACGAGCAGAAAAACTCTTTGCTCATTTGATTGATAAGCTCGGATCAATCCTGATCGTGATGGATCATTACATGAACCCGGTAGGCGGCCTGATCGGTGTGCTGGATACCGACTGGCGAACCGGTCAGATGCTGGCATTTGAACAGGGAATTTATGTACTTCCTGAATACCGGAATACAGGTGCGGCCAGTGCATTGGTGAAAAGCTTTGAGACCTGGGCGGCTGTACACGGTGCAGACCGCATTCAGATCGGCACAATTACGGGTATTTATGCAGAGCGTACGGTAAGCCTGTATGAGTCATTAGACTTTGAGCTGGTCGGCTATGTACTGGAAAAGGAGATTTAATCATGTGTGGTGGTAGTCCAGTTGGTGACATTATGAACGGCGTGCAGAACCTTGCGAATGCACAGATGGCAGATGCAACAGCAAAAGGTAATGCCAAGACCGTTCAATCTGTGGCGCGTTTAGAAGCTGAAAAGATGAAGCGCCAAGGTAAAAGCAATGCATCTTCGGCACGTGCTGCAGCTGCGGAAAATGGCGTGGATGTCGATGCAGGTGCAGCGGCTATGATTCAGGATGAGCATATCTCTGATGCAGCCTATAACGCATCAATGAATATTTCGGATGCAGGGTATCAGGCAAAGCAGATCCGTGTTCAAGGCAAGATGCAGCGCAATAACTACGGTATGCAAGCGGCGTCAGACTTTATGAGTGCGGGTGTTAAAGCCTTTTCAGGAGGTTGGAAGTAATGGCGATTATTCCACGTTCACAAGGCCGTGTTACATCACAGCCAACCTTGCAACAACATACGCCAATGACCGGCCTTTCCAGTATTGGAAAGGTGGTGGACGGCGTTCTGGATGAGCGTAAGCGCAAGCAGGAAGAAGCAGAAGTATCGGCTAAACGTGTCGAGCTATATCACAACGATCTGGCCAAACAGGAAGCGAAGGTTAAGCTTGATGATGTGATGACACGTGAAATGTCGGAACAGATCACACTACTGAAAAATGATGTGTCTAACGGTGCCATGAATGCCGACCAGGCGAACAAGACATTCAATGAATGGTCAAAGGCACGTTTTAAACAGATGCAAAATGAACTGCCGTGGGATTCCATGCATGAGCTGGAAAACTACTGGACAGAAAATGCGACCAGAAACGCGACTGGTTTCTTGCCATTGCAGTTGCGTGCTGATGCTCAGAAGGGTGTAGTCGTTGCAGACCGTGCTACTGAGATTGCAACACGTATGGGCCGTGAGGAAGGCTTGCAATACCTTAAAGAAAAACTCGAGGTTTTAAACCTTCCAGAACCAGAAAAGCAGCAGCGGATTAATACCTATCACACTTCGCGTGACGTTCTGGATATTGACGGACGTATTACTTCAGCGATTGAAGGCAAGGATACAACCGACCTGCAAAGCCTGGTGAAAGAACTGGACGAAGGCAAATTCGGCTATCTGGATGGGCCACAAGCGCAGCAGAAAAAGGCGCAGATTCTTAGCCGGATTGATGCCATTGAAAAACAGGTGCAGGTTGAAGAAAACAAGCGTGTGCAGCTGGCCGGCAAAGTCCTGAATGATTTCAAATCTCAGGTGCTTACTGGTCGTGCTCTGGATGATGATTATCTGGAAACTGTACGCGGTGCTGTGGCAGGCACTGAACATGAAGCGGAATATAATTTCTATAAGTCACAGTCGAACAACTTCCAGAAGTTTTCCCGTCTATCTTCAGCGGAACAGTTGAAGCGGATCAATGAGCAAAAGGCTGTGATGGCCAATAGCAAATCAGCAGATGCAGTGAATGAAGAAAAGGTTTTGAAGGTCTACGAGGATCTATATAAAGAGAAAACTGAAACCCTAAAAAACAACCCAAATCAGGCCGTGCGTGAAGCAGGATTACAGACACATAGCCTGAACGGTGGTGAACTCAAATCCAATCCAAAGTCATTCGCAGCAAAGGTCTTGGAAAATGGTGTGAGTCAGTTTGCCTTAAAGGATGACAATCTCAAGGTTAAGCCTATTCCAGCCGAGGATTTACCAGAAGCTAAGCAAGCCTTCGATAGCATGGGGGTTAATCAAAAATTAGACTTCATTGGCAGTCTGATTTCTGAGTCTAAAGGCGTACCAAAAGGCAGTCAGATCTGGGCAGCCACAATCAAGCAATTGGGTGGTGATGATAATTCCTATCTCATGGCTGGTGTAGCTCGTGCCAATAATTACCGTTCACGTGATGGTGAGGATGTCGCGGCTGCAATTATTTCGGGCACACAAGCACTGAAAAACAAGCAGCTGATTATGCCTAAAGATGATCTTCTCAAGGCTGAGTTCAATAAGTATGTAGGTAGTACCGTTTCAGGTGGCACGGCAAACATGACCTATGCCGCTTTTAAATCGATCTATGCGCACCTGTCTGAACGTAATGGCTACCAGCACAAAGACAAGGACGATATGAGCAAGGATCTAGCGAATACAGCGTTAAGTCTGGCCACTGGTGGTGTATATGAGCAGGGCGTGAAGTACGGCAATCAAAAGACTTGGAAGGTATCAAAGCCATACGGGATGGACGATGATCGCTTTGAACGTATTCTGGATACACGCTATGCGGCAATCTCCCAGAAATACCAGATTTCAGAATCTGAGCTCAAGGACTTGCGCCTACGTCGGGAATCTCAGCGAGGACCAAAAGGACAGGTACGCTATGCACTGATCAATGAACGTGGTGCACCGCTGTTTTATATGAATATGCCTGATGGAGTAACCAAGTAATGAGTAACTGGTTATCTGAATATGCACCTGAAGAACAAAAACAGGTTGATGAGCTAAACGCCAAAGGGATTGCACACAAGCCAGTCGAGCAAAAGGAAGAATCTAGCGGCCTGTTCCAATTGTCTGCACCGGTGCGCGGTATGGGTGCCGGCTTTGCAAAGGCTGTGGATACCATCACTGCACCGGTGGATGCCGTGGTGGATCGTGTTTCTTATTCTTTCAAGGATGTGAGCACAGACGAAATCATTGAACCTTATTCTGCTTACAAGGCCAATAAGGAAAAGGCGCGTGATGATCTGGTGTATGAGTCTATCGACTATCTGAAGGATGAAGAAAACACCGGCACCATCGGCAACATTGCATTCAGTTTGGGGGATTATGCAACACGTGCCGTGGTTGGTAGCGCCGTTGGTGGTGTGCCGGGTGCAGCAGCAGTCACCGGCTTATCCGAGTCTCACTATGTCTATGGCGACTTGACCCGTGATGGTGTGGATAGTGAAACGGCTTTAAAGGTCGGTTTGACAGATGGTGGAGTGGCTACAGTATCAACCCTATTACCTATGTCTTATGGTTTAAAAGGTACGGGTGGTCTCATTAAAGACGCTGCACTTTCTGTTGGTGGTGCAACAGCCCTATCTACAGGGGGACAAGCGATAAGTGGTGCAATTCTTGAATCAGAAGGTTATGACAAACAGGCCAAAAAATATGAAGTAACTTATGAGAGTGTTGGCACTGATGCGGCCTTAAATGGTTTGCTATTTTTAGGTGGTCGTTATGTTCGATCACGCTTGGATAGCGATATTGATGCAGAATTGAAAAGCCTCAGTGCTGACGAGATAGAGGCTAAAAATACGCAAATTCAGTCCATTTTGGTTGTCAACGAAATGCAGTTTGATGATGCAGCCGCACCAGTGAAGCCAGCCGATCCAATCCAGCACAACAACCATTTAAAAAACCTAGATGCATCAGTTGAAGCAATCCGCATGGGTCGGCCAGTCAATGTGACGCATCCTGTGAAGGGGGAGGAAAAGCAGAAGCCTGTACGTATTGCACCCAGTGAATACAGTAAGATTCGTTATGATGATCCACGCTTGGATTCCATATTGCATTCAAAAGCCAAAGAAATGGATATGGATTGGGCTGTACCATTACTACTTTCAATTCGACGTGCAGGTGAGAAGTCACATAACTGGCAAGTATCACCAGTGGGTGCGCAGTCGATTATGCAAATTATGCCTGAAACTAAGGCAGGTCTTGAGCGTAACTATAAAAAGAAATGGGATGTTAATAATCCTGAACATGCTACTGAAATGGCGCTATACCTTGTTCGGGAAATGTCACAACAGTATAAAACCAAAGACCCTCTGGTATTGGCTGCTCACTACAATGGTGGCTTCGCAAATGGTAAAGCCATGCAGAAAAATGGTAAACCTAAAGCACAAGAAACCATTAATTACGTCAATCGTGTAAAGGATTTCATCAATACTGGTAAATATAAAAATTACACTGGTAATAATATTACCACAGCCTATGGCATGGATGGATCTAGCTACGATTTCGCCTATGAAGTTAAAAGCCTGGATGAATTAATCGCATCCAATGATCTGGCCTATGGAGTAAATCCACTTTATCCGGGTGAACTGCAACCGCGTGACCGTACCCGTGAAGCATCACGCCAGCAGATCGAGCGCATGGCCGATGACTTAAAACCTGAATTGCTCGGTGAATCTCCAAAGCTGTCTGATGGTGCACCGATTATCGGCATGGACAATGTAGTGGAATCCGGCAACGGACGTACACTGGCCATTGCAAAAGCCTATGAAGCCGGACGTGCTGAAGAATATCGGGCATTTCTGGAACAGTACGCGGCTGAACGTGGGATTGATATTGACGGCATCAACAAGCCTGTTTTAGTTCGGACACGTTTAACCGATACCGACCGTACGCAGTTTGCCAAACTGGCCAATGAATCGGACGTGGCGCAGTACTCCGCAACTGAACGCGCTGTGAGTGATTCGGATCGTTTGCCGGATGCATCACTTCTGAAGATCAATAATGACGGTACGATCAACCTAGATGGATCTATGGACTTTGTACGCGGCTTTGTGGGGTCGTTGCCAAAGTCTGAACAGGGCACAGTGATTACGGGTGACGGACGATTAAGCCAGGAAGGAAAGCGCCGTATTGAATCAGCCATCATGCAACGTGCGTTTAATGATTCTGCCCTGATTGGCCGTATGGCTGAGAATCTGGACGATGACAGTAAAACCGTGTTGTCCGCATTGCTCCGTGCTGCACCTCAACTGGCACAGCTTGATAGTCTGGTGAAACAGGGTGGACGACATCAGAACACGATTGCAAAGGATCTGGCACAGGCAGCGCAAAAGCTCAGTGACCTGAAAGCCAATGGCCAGACCGTACCGGATTACCTAAACCAAGGTCAGCTCATCGATGATGGACTTTCACCTGGTGCGCGTGACTTCTTAAATGTCTTTGACCAGAACAAGCGTAGTGCTAAAGCCATCGGTGAAAACATCCAAAGCAAAATCGATGAGATTGAAGCAATGGGTGATCCGCGTCAGGGTTCATTGTTTGGTGATGGGCCAGAAGAATCAGCCGCTTTAGACATCATCATGCAAAATCCGGATCAGCAGATTTCTGTTAGCCGTATGCGACCAGATGGCGAGATGGAAGAAATCACCATGTCTTTACGTGAACGACTGGATGAGCTGGAAGCAGAAGCACGTCAGGCACAAGAAGATACTTTGGCCGCTCAAACGGCCATTAGTTGTGCTTTACAGTTTGGGGAATAATTAGGCTGTGCTAGATTGTTCTCTCAATTAAAAAATATTAGGGGTAGTTAATGGCTTATAAAGTAAAAGTTCGTTTTCAAGATACGAATGAAGAGATCGAATTGATAGAAGAGTCATACAATAATAATGGCGCTTTACTCTTTTTTTACCATGATTCTAGTGGTAATTATCTACAGAATAACCTAACACCTTTTAATAAGTGGGCAGCTCATTCAATTTTTGAAGGAATGGGAGCTATGCTTGGTAAACGCCTTGTTCTAGTTGTCGAAAAAAGCGAAACCTAAATCGATCTATTTCTCTTTACCCAACAAACCCAACCTTAACAAATGCTCTGATGATGGAAATTATCGGAGCATTTTTATTATGAAGTACCGCAAGAAACCAGTTGTAATTGATGCAATCCAGTGGGATGGAAAAAATGCTGAGGAGGTTTTTTCTTTTACTGGAAATAAGGCAAAGTTTTATGAGTGGCATCAATATAATGAATCTGGAATTGATAAGCATATTATCCAGATAAATACTCTTGAAGGTGTTATGTCTGCCAATGTTGGTGATTATATCATCAAGGGTGTGCAGGGAGAGTTCTACCCATGCAAGCCTGATATTTTTGAAGCTACATATGAGGTGGCTGAATAATGAAAGAACAATGCAAGGCCGCCGTAGCCAAAGCACTTGGCAAAGCATCCCTGAATCAGCAAGAAGCACAGCAGATTGAACAGCGCATCAAAGATGCCATGAAGTCTTTGGCCAAGAAAGATATTAATAATTGGCGCAATCTATCCGATGCTGAAAAGCTAACTGAAGCCGGTAAATTTGTGGCGGAAGATATTCAGGCACAGCTTAAACGCAAGCATAAGATAGCAGCGCGTGACATTCTGACCCAAAACAAAAACCTTGCTGCTCTGGATCATCCAACACTATCGGCCAGTGAAGTGGTGGATCGTATGGTGGCACCGCATGGTGATATGTCCGGCATTCAATCGATTGACTCCAAAGCACGTGCGATTGCATCTGTTTACCGTGGTGATCTGGTGGACTTCTATACCAATGTGAAAGGTGCTTTAGGTGTATTTACTGATGCAGAACTGGTGCAGAAAATTGTCCGTGAGCGCTTTGGTGATAACACTGGCGATCCGCTGGCCAAGAAGATTTCGGACAAGATGGGCGAAGTCTTCGAAGGTATGCGTGAACGCTTCAACCGTGCTGGGGGTGATATTGGAAAGCTGGATGATTGGGGCTTACCGCAAACGCATAGCCTTGAAAAGATTGTATTAGCCGGCAAACAGGCTTGGGTGCAAAAAGCAGAAGGCTTAATCGACACTTCAAAATATGTGCATGAGGACGGCACGTATTATTCACAGCAAGAGATCCGCGAGCTGCTTGAATACTCATTCGACACACTGAGCAGCAACGGTGCCAATAAAACCGAAGTAGGCCGCCAGCCATTTGGTGGTAATTCCAAAGTGACCAGTCGACATTCTGAAAGCCGCGTATTGCATTTTAAGGATGCTGAATCATGGATGGAGTATCAGGCCGAATTTGGCGGCATGCCGTTTGTGGATCTGATCGAAGCCCACGTGAATGGACTATCTAAAGACATTGCACTGGTAGAAAACTTGGGCAGTAATCCACGTAATGCTATGCGTATTCTGATGGATGCAGCCGAGCAGAAAGACTGGCTAAAAGGTTTAGACCAGAACACGACAGGCAAGAGCCGTAAACGTGCACAGACCATGTTTGATGAGTTCTCAGGGCAGAATACACCACAATCCGAAGTGTTAGCCAATCTCGGTCTTGCATACCGATCAATGAACGTGGCATCGATGCTGGGTGGTACCACAATTTCATCCGTCACCGATCAGGCCATGATTGCCAAGACTGCATCGATCCATGGTATTGCCTACCGTAAAACTTTTGGTGAACTGATTTCACAGCTTAATCCGAAAAATAAAGAAGATCGGCAGCAGGCGCACAGCTTAGGTCTGGCCACAGAGGAAATGCTCGGATCTATCGCACGTTGGTCTGATGATGGATTGACCTCAGTACATGGTAAGTCACAGAAACTGGCTCGGGTATCCAGTGGCATTGCTTCACAGGTTATGCGTATATCTGGCCTAAATGCACTCACAGCAGCTTCAAAAGTCGGTTTTACCAAGATGCTTATGCATAAATACGGTACTTTGACCCGCTCTAAAGCTTGGTCTGATCTGGACGCAATGGATCGTGAGCTCATGGAAAAAACCGGACTAAATGAACGTGCTTGGGAAGTCATGCGTCTGGCTGATCCGGTTGTGGATCGAAAAGGCAGCCAGCTCATGTCCGCACGTTCTATCTATGAAATTCCAGATAGTGATTTAACTAGGTTTGGCGACCCACAAAAGGTGCGTGACGAAGTGGCCACACAATTTCAGGCACACTTACTGGATGAACAGGGAATGGCCGTGGTTGAAGCTGGATTACGTGAACGTACTTGGATGAGTGCAGGGCAGCGCAAAGGCACAGGCATGGGTGAACTGGTCAAATCCATGCTTCAGTTTAAATCATTCCCAGCAGCATTCTTAATGCGTCATGGTTCACGTGCAATGGCACAGGATGGTGTGAAAGGCAAAGCAGCTTATGGCATTTCACTGTTTGCTATGACCACAATACTTGGTGCATTAGCTGTACAGCTTAAAGAGCTGGCCAATGGTAACGATCCATCAACCATGTGGGATAGTGATGATCCGCAAAAGGCTATGAATTTCTGGACACGTTCAGCGGTTCAGGGTGGCGGTCTATCCATCTTAGGTGACATTCTGGTTGCTGGTACCGATACTTCAGGGCGTAGTACTTCTGATTTTATGGTGGGCCCATTGGGTTCAGATGCTAAAGCGGTGCTTGGTCTGACTGTGGGCAACCTGACGCAGTACTACGAAAACAAGGATACCAATGCAGCCAATGAAGCCTATAAGCTGCTCAAAAATAAGATTCCTGCACAAAACTTGTGGTACACCAAAGCCGCGACTAATCGCCTGGTCTTTGATGAGCTGCAGGATGTGATTGCTCCTGGGTACCGAGAAAAATATCTGAGAAAGGCCGAACGTGAACATGACCGGACACGCTTTTGGGGTGATGATGTGGGTGATATTCAGATGCCTGATTTTGACAGACTTGTGCAATAAAAATAAGGCTGCAATTGCAGCCTTATTTTTTGATCTTAATAAATTATTATTTACCACCTGGGCGACGATCAGCAGCACGGCCGCCACAAGATGAGCCATCTTTAGCAGACTGCCAGCTATGGTCACATGAACCAGCAAAAGTCATAGTTGTAGGCAGTGCTAGGATTGCAGCAAGAATTAAAGTTTTCACTTGAAATACCACTTATTGTAGTTTGCAGATTTGCTCAATCAGCATACATTTTAAACCATTAAGATTCTATGACTACCAAAGTAGGACACCCAATTAAGCCCAACCGAACCCCCTGTATATATGGCTTATATACGGGGGATTTTTTATGTCGGATGTAAAGAAGTTACGTTTTTTAAAGCCTGAAACAGTAGAGAAGTTAAAACTCTGTATGGAGATGGCCGGTACGGATGCGGTCGATCTAATGACTGAAGCTTATGGTCAGGATGTTTTTGATAAGAAAGGCCGTGGTGACAAAGTTTGGTTATACAAAGGCGCAAAGGAAGCGCTGACCTGCATGGAGAAATTAAACCGCGTCTTGCTTGATGATGAATTGTCAGCTGGCGATGGAAGTGATCGAAAGGTATCACCGGAAGCACAGGCGACAGCCATTCTTGAGAGTGTGGCCAAAAAGCTGGAAGAACGTAAACAGCGTCCAAGCTAATCATGGTTAAGGTGGGCTTTGCTGCATTCTTCCTGGTCTATGCGGAAGCGATGAACTGGGATGTGCCGGACTTTCATTTAGATGTCTGTGATTTCTTGGAGGATTACGGGCCACTTGGTCTATTGATGATGCCACGTGGTCACGGTAAATCTACGATTCTGGACATCTATAACGCCTGGAAACTTTACTGCAATCCAGAACATTTGATATTGCATCAAGGTGCAACCGATGATGATGCAGCAAAGTGTAGTCGAGGAACACAGCAGGTCGTAGAAAAGCATCCACTTTGTCAGTTATTTAACGTACACAAAGCACGTGGAGAACTGCAAAAGTGGTGGATTAGTGGCTCAAGTGATGTTCGTCATGGCTCAATCCATGCGCGTGGTGTGCTATCCAACGTCACGGGTGCACGTGCGCATGAGATCCAGAATGATGACGTTGAAATGCCAGCGAACATCGGCACACCAGAAGCACGTGCAAAGCTGCGCTATCGACTGGGTGAGCAGACTCACATTCTCATACCAGGTGGACAAAAACTGTTTGTGGGTACACCGCACACCCATGATTCACTTTATACCGATGTCCAGAAACAGGGGGCAAACTGTTTAATTCTTCGGATGTTTGAAAAAGAAAAACGATTCGAGAATGTCACTGAATGCCTGGTAGATTTTGAGCCGATCTATGTATTTAGTGGCATCAGTTTTTCAGGCCGTGTTTTAGAAAAAGATAAGGATTATGTCGTCCATAAGCAGGGCACAGCTTATAAGATCATCCTCAAAGAGTCGCATTATTTAATCGACGTATACAGCGAAGCACTCTGGCCAAAACGATTCACACGTCTGGAAATGGGCAAACGACGTAAAGAATGTCGCACCTTGAATGAGTGGGATGGTCAATACCAGATGCATGCCAAGCCAATTGGGGATGTGCGTCTTGATCCGGACAAGATGATTCCATATGACTGTGAGCCAGTACTGAAACGTGCAAACGGTGAATATTACATGATGCTTGGTGAGCGCCGCATTGTGGGTATCACTGCACGCTGGGATCCATCATCCGGGAAAATTAAATCCGATATTTCAGCCGTTGCGATAACCCTGCATGATGATCTAGGAACCAAGTACTGGCACAGGTCTGTGGCCCTTAAAGGTGAAGTTGTTACCCATAATGAACAGGGTGAAATCATAGGTGGTCAGGCTTGGCAACTCTGCGATCTGATCGAGCAGTTCCATGTTTCTAAAATTGTTATTGAGACCAACGGTATTGGTGGATTCGCTGCAGCTGCACTTAAAGGTGCACTGAAGGCGCGTAAATTGCGCTGTGGTGTGACTGAGCATCATGCAACCGGTGCCAAAAATAAACGTATTTTAGAAGCTATTGAAGGGCCACTGGTATCAGGTCTAGTCTGGGTGCATGTATCTGTAATCGATACACCAGAAGAAGGTGAAAATAGCTCAGTCCAGTACAAGCAGATGCGCATGTTTAACCCGGCCATTAGTGATCAGGAAGATGACTATCTGGACTCATTTGCTGGAACGCTGACTGATTCACCAGAACGGGTAGGCAAAATACACAGAAATAACGAGGTCAATGAAGGCCCTAATTGGAGAGGGAATAGTGGCGTGATTGAGGCCACTTTAGATTTTGAAAATTAGGGGCAGATCATGGCAGTACCAGAACAGACGCCGTATATCGAGCACACCGGAAACGGTATTACTACTAGCTTTGCGCTGGGGTTTCAGTGTGAGACCAAAGATCATTTAATTGTATTAGTGGATGATATTGAACCACCGATTGCAACGTGGAGCCTAACTGGTGGAAATGTGGTATTCACCACTGCACCAGCAGCCGGTAAAAAGATTACCTTACAGCGAAATACGCCATTTAGCCGCAATACTGACTACCAATCTTACAATAATTCATTCCGTCCACCTGCGGTAAACAAGGACTTTGACTGGATTTGGTTAAAGCTGCAAGAGCTTGGCGTTGCTGATTGGATTTTAAGTAATCGTATTGATGCACTGAAAAAATATGTGGACGATCGAGACGATGAGCTTCGAGCTTATCTCATGGAGGAAATCCGAAAGCAGGGTGTAGCACTAGATCAGTTAGATGAATATTACAACTATCTCATGCAACGCCTTGCCCAGATTGCTGTAGATAAAGGCTGGGATTCCTCTTTTGTTGTACATAAAGGTCAGAGCCAATACGAAATCAATGAAGACTTTTTTAATAAGAAGTGGGAAAAAGTTTCGGTAAAGGATTTTGGTGCAAAAGGAAACGGAGATCAGACTTTATATGCTACCGACTATTATTCTGATCAAGATAAATCAATTCGAATCAGACAACAGACAGCGGATGGTCTTGCCTTCAACCGGGCTATTAAATGGTTAAGAAATAAAGGTGGTGGAGCCTTATATATTCCTGAAGCCGAGCAAGGCAAATCTTATCGCATCTACGGCTATCTTGAGCAAATTGATTTTCCATGTGTGATTTATGGAGCAGGCGCTAATTCGTGGGTTCAGAATTGTGATAATTCTCCAACGAACGTAAATGGTTATGGAATTTTCTGCATACAACCTCTCGTCGTTTCAGAAATCACTATGATGAATTTTAAACTGGATGGTAATGCTGATGTTCGGACTAAGCCTACCTCTGAGTTGAGGTTATATCCTTTTGTGGTTTTGGGTTATCCTCAAGTACGTCTATTTAACCTTACATCTATAAACAGCCCAATCGACTGCCTTCATACTCGCTACAAAAATGATTATGAGCTGACCAATGGCGAACAACTATGGCTTAAAGCTGTTAATTGTCTTTTTGATAATTCATATAGAAACACAGCGTCTTTAGTGAAAGGTTGGCATCAAGAATATGTTAACTGCGATTTTTTACGCGGTGGGTATGTGCAAGGTGGCACTCAACCTAAGTACTGTATAGATATTGAGCCAACATTATCTTCAAACTCAATTAAAGATATTAACTTTACCAACTGTCGATTCGCTTTAGCTCGTAATGTTTTAGTTGGTGGTGTGTGGGCTGCTGCTAATTTTGTAGGATGTACGTTTGATGCAAGCACACCGCATCCCGATGATGTTGCTAAAAAGGGATACCCGTGGGCGTTTCAAATGACGGGTGGTGAATGGTCTTTAACGGGGTGCAAAATCTTCGGACGTGCTGATACTTTAGACACAATTTGCTATCACTATAACCAATACAGCGTAGGTGGGGAGTTTGCAGATAGTGGGTATCTTCGTATCAAGGATACGGAAATGTACGGAGCTGGCCTGCAATCAAATGGGCGTCGGATTTTCATTGAAAATGTACTTGCGCAGAATTCTCTTAGACCATTTGTGTTTGAAAAGGGTGCAGCTTCACCTCAAGTTGATGTAAATATTAAAAACCTAAGATTGATAAACGTTTTTGATAACTCAAATGCAGGAACTGGTACTACTGCTTCTTTTGCGGTTAAAACTAATGTGAATGGAATTATTGATATTGATGGAGTTACAGTTGAAATTGATCCAACCTCACTAGCTAAAATGCCTAAAGAGCTATTCACTCAATCGACTTATCATGGCGTATATATACCTGACACGATTAGTAGTGGCAAACGTAGCTTTGTGCGCAATATTCACTCAGAGGGGTTTTATAAAAGATTACCATCTCATTTAGGTGTACCTGAAAATTCTGGAAATTTCAGAGATTGGGGGAAACCCAACTTACCGCCAGCAGATACAGCAGTACTTACTGCCGATGTTACAGCCACCTTAACGGATGGCACGGTTGCAAACAATACTGTGACCAATAAAGCTGTTACGGGATCGGCTACTCAAAATAGTGATGCAGCCAACAGGGTGTTAGGAGGACGGACGAAAACATATTGGAAAAATTGTACAATGTGGGGAAATTATAGTTAATAAAAAAGGGGCTGCTGCCCCTTTTTATTATATTTAATTTTAAGTGAACCAGAAAAACCAAAGCATTGTGGTATATGCGATATAAGAAAGAAAAAGAATACTTTTTTCCTTTCCTTTAATCTCAATTAAGGCTGCAATTACAAAAGGGAAGCAGGCTGCCAAGAAACGAGAAGAATATCCACTCATGATCGTGTTTAGAAAAACAATGCTTAAAATAGAAATAGCGATATAGAAAGAGAACTGCTTATCTTGCTTTTCAAATAAACCTTTAAACAATAAGTATAAATAGATAACGAGCCAAAAAATCATATAGAGTAATGGGGACGACATATCGCTATATTCAGCTCGACGATCCTCTAAATTTGTCAAAATACTTGCCATTAATGGGCCAGTAACAGCAGCAACTATAAACCCTACCAACATTGAAATTACAGTTTTTATTTGTGCGGGAATTGATTTTATATTAGAAATTACTAGTGAAACCCCAATAATAAATATAAATAATACAGCAGAGGTATGGATAAATGGTGTGGACGCTAGAATTGGAATGTATATAAAATTCTTCTTTCGATAGAAGTAATAGCCTATAAAGATAATACTCATGGCGAAGGCAAGACGTAATTGTGATGCTACAAAGTCCACGTACAGGGGATTTATAAGTAGCAATATACTTGCAATTGAATATCGCTTTGATAAAAACATTGAAGCAGTAAATACTGAAAGGAACGTAATAAAAAATATTATAGGTCCTGAACTTAAACCAAGTGTTTCTGTGGTGAACGATAGAAATTTATGCCATCCCCATTCATTGAGGATTTTTGTTAAAAGACCATCAAAATCAAACCAATGAGTTTTATTTACAACCTCATCCATGAAATAAACGTAGTTTGCTCTATCGTAATAAGGACTACTTCTTAAATCCGTCCAAGGTACCAGTGCAATGAAAAGTGCAAATAGAATTGAGAATGAGAAAGCCAGAAAATATTTTTTATTGACTTTTGTTTTGATGGATATGTGCACACGAACCTCTGATACTAGTTAAATTAAAAAAGACCTTAGTTAAAGCTTTTTATATTGATATTGGGATGTTTTAAATAAGCCATACAATATCTAGTTTTTACCAACCCAATATCACCTAAAATATCAATATTAAATTTTTTATTGGTCCATGAATTAAAGCAGCTCGCATTTTTACTTTTGCTGTAGTTAATTGATTTCATCTCTATTTTTCCAGATGGCACTGCACTGATAGCCCCCAACAAAAGACCATATTGAGAACCGATATCCGTATGATTATTAATTTTGATAGAAACAGGTTTCTTGGTATTATCATAACGACTCAAGCCTATTTGAATGCCTGGTCCTGCATTATTTGAGGTAACAATATTTTCAAGACTAATATTTCTTATTACACCTGTACCATTATTAGGTTCTATATCGATCCCTCCAGATGGCTTGGCTCCGCTAGTATTTGTTGCTTTCAAATTTCGGACATTAAGGGTATCAACAGAAATTATTGTTAAGCCCTGTCTTCGATTGTCGTTCATTACTATATTATTCAACTTAATATTATAAGTAGAGTTTTTACCATCAGTTCCGACATAGATAGCATCACCCCACATCTTATCTATACTCATATCTGAGATGGATATGTTTTGTGAATCACGAATCTCAACACCCATACCCCATTCACCAGTTTTTCCAAGATGGGTATATTTATCGCCAATGACTTTTCCACCTGAAATTTTTACATTTTTTACATTTTTAATCTTGAATACGCGATAGCTACCCAATTTATTTGGAATGACATTTAGATTGGTATTTGGAGAAAGAATAAGTGATGAATTGCTCGGTAATACAATAGACTTACCTGCATCTATTTTATAGCTTCCAGCAGGGATCCTAACTTCTGATTTCAACTTTAATTGCTGATTTAGATAGGTGGTAATGTCACTATTTTCTATGAATTCTGCATAACAAAAGCAGGAAAATAAAAACATACAAGATGAAACCAAAATTTTTTTAAGCATAATTATTAGCTAACGATGAGATGCGATAATTGTAGTTTAATAACACCCAACAAACCACCGTTAACCCTGATCTTTAATTAGATCAGGGTTTTTTAATGTCAAAAATTGGGGGCGGCATGTCCGATCAGAAATCAGCAGTAATGGAAATGGCAGCGACTGTTTCTTCCGCTGCATCAAAAACAACGTATGCAGGGGCCGCTTCTGGTTTCTTGGCGTATCTTGCATCAGTCGATGTACTCGCTTGGCTAGGGATACTTTTTGCTTTTGGTGGCTTCATGGTGAATTGGTACTACAAGCGATTGGAAAATAAACGTGCTGATGAAATTCATCGACTCCGGATGAAAAAAGAAGGGGGGCAGTACGGTGTCTAATAAAACTAAATACTACGTGATTGGATCTTCTCTGGTGCTTGCTGCAGGTATGTGGATTACTGGTCCAAGCGATGAGCAGATTCAGGTAACGGCTATAAAAGAAGGCTTTACAGCTAAGCCAGTGATTCCAGTCAAAGGGGATGTGCCGACCATTGGCCATGGCACAACGGTCTATCCAAACGGTGTGCGCGTCAAAATGACTGACCCTGCGATTGACCGCAAACAGGCGTTTGAATATCTCAAGTTGCACATGGACAAGGATGCACAGCGGTTTAATAAAACCGTTCTGAATATCCCAATCTCACAACCTGAATATGATCTGTATCTGGATTTCACCTACCAGTACGGCACAGGTGCTTGGTCTGGATCTTCCATGCTGCGCAACTTGAAGGCACGTGATTACATCCAAGCATGCAAATCACTTTTGAAATGGAAGTATGTCGCAAAGCGTGACTGTTCCATTCGTTCCAATAACTGCTATGGGGTCTGGACTCGCCAGCTGGAACGCTACAACAAATGTATGGAGGTGAACTGATGTCAGCATTCTTGGCAAAGTTCTACCAGGTGATTATCTGCATTCTCCTATTTCTATTGTTGAGCGCCGTGGCCATTGGTGGGGTGCAAACCTTTCGCCTGGCAAAAGTGCAAAACAAAGTACTGAATGCTGAAATCACGTGTCAGGACAAAATCGATAAAAAACTAAAACCGTATCTTGATGCTGAAAAAGAAGCTCAGGAAAAAGCCAATCAAGCGGGTGAGCAGTATGAAGAATCAAAAGAAGTTGAGCGTGTTAAAACCGAAACAATTACACGTGAAGTGCAAAAGATCGTTGAGCGTCCTGTTTATATCCACACTAATTGCTTCGATGACGATGGGGTGTCAGCAGTCAACACCGCTGGCAATACCGGCAAACCTTAAAACGCTGTGTCCGGATCTACAGGAATTAAAGTCTGGCCAAGCCAAAGAAGTGCTGCAGGTGATGGTCGATGATCGACGAAAGTATGTAGATTGTAAGCAACGTCATGCAGCTATAATCAGTATTGTAGAAAAGTCCTCCAAGTGAGGGCTTTTTGCTTATACTGAAATAAGGCATATATTTGAGTGTGTACAGGAATGTGTACATAAAAATATGATTTAAATGATTTTTAAAATAAATATTATTTAAATTAGTGGTTTATGAAACTAACCGTCCATATCAAAAATGACAGGCGGTTTTTCTGAGCAATTCGACATATAAGGTTTTCTATGTTTAAAGC
Organism: Acinetobacter sp. UBA2581; assembly: GCF_002339435.1. NCBI lineage: Bacteria > Pseudomonadati > Pseudomonadota > Gammaproteobacteria > Moraxellales > Moraxellaceae > Acinetobacter > Acinetobacter sp. UBA2581. The sequence continues at coordinate 40,351 of NZ_DDLD01000041.1, forward strand.
GACAATAGCACCACAAGATCCGATGATTTTGCAGTTTGTGCCCATTTTGACACAGGCCTGTGAAATTTTGCGAGAAGAATATCAGCGTTATTGTTCAGGTGCTGCGTTTGATATTGTCAAGAAAAGTGATGATTCTCCTGTGACCCAGGCAGACTATCGGGTGAATAGTTATTTAACCCAAGCTTTAGCGGAAATCTCAGAATTGCCTTTATTGTCAGAAGAGGGGCAGCAGGATCAGCGTCATGCCTGGACAGATTTCTGGTTACTAGATCCTCTGGATGGCACCAAAGAGTTTTTGCATCAGCGCCCCGAATTCACGATTAATCTCAGTCTGGTCAGAGGCAGTCTGACTACTTTTGCCATTTTGGCGGTTCCTGCACAGCAGCTAATTTATTTCTGTCCTGAAGAAGGCTTGCCGATTAAATACGATATTCAGAATCAGGCATGGTTTGGCTATGAGTCAGCTACCGATCATCAGGATGTCTTTGTCGGTCTGAGTCAGAGCAGTCAGCAGAAGCCAAAATATATCGAGTATCTGCAAAGTCTGGCTAAACTTAGCGCGTACACCGAGTTCAAGGCAGGAAGTGCCTATAAATTCTGCATGATCCTTGAAGACCGGGTAGATATTTATCCTCGTTTCCATCCAACCTCTGAGTGGGATACCAGTGCCGGTCAATGCATGCTCGAGCGGATTGGCGGAGGGTTGGTTGATCTGGAAGGTCGGCCATTCATCTACAACCAGCGCAAGACCTTACTGAATGGCGGGTTTATCGCCTATAAGAATGAAGCTATGAAAGTACTAGCCTTACAGGCACTGGCGGACATGCAAGACAATGATTGAGCTCATAGCCGTTCATGGTATAGTGAGGAAGATTCCGTTGATAGATCAGTTGGCAAGATTGTGGCATTAAAACTGCTTCCACCAAGTATGCTCAGTGCAATAGATTTATTGCCTGATACCAAGACACCTGTGACTCTGTTTACGCGGCATTCTCTGCGTGAAGATGTCGCTGGTCAGGGACTGGCAGGTTACGATTTGCAGTTGACGCCGCAAGGACGTGATCTGGCGCAGGAATGGGGTGCTTATCTGGTTAATCAGACAGATCGGCATATCCAGCATTGTATATCGAGTCCGATTCAGCGCTGTGTAGATACCGCAGCATTGATGATCGAGGGGGCAGATGCAACGGATAAAGCACCGCATACCCATAAGATTGAAATCGTTGAACAGGGTTTGCTGGTTGAGCCAGGCAGCTTTGTACTGGATATTCAAAAAGCAGGGCCATATTTCAAAAAACAGGGGGCATTGGGCTTTATCAATAGCTTCGTCAATAATGCCTTGCCCGGAATGAAACATCCCATTAATGGCGTAGTGGATGTACTGGAATTAATTTACAACACTCATCCGAAAACGCTGTATGGACTCAGTCTGGCGGTCAGTCATGACACCATTCTGGCAGCGATGATTGCAGTGATGTCTGGGCATCAGGAAGTCAGTCGTGAAGACTGGCCGAAAATGATGGAAGGTCTGTTTGTCTGGTTTGAGGGCGATGTATTTGAGGAATCTAAACTAAAATGGATCTGGCGTGGCAAAGTGCATGAGCTGGATATTTCCCAATTTCAGAATACCGAATTAAAGGTCAATAAATAATTCAAAGGCTCAATCATTTAGGTTGAGCTTTTTACATTTATCGTATGAAAGTGAAATAGAGTAATGATGAAATATCACTATGCTGATATTTAAACCAATTTTGGAAGCATAGGAGTTATCATGAAAATAATCACAATTTTAAGTCTGGTCGTTATGCTGGGATTAACTGCTTGTCAGCGTGATACAGACAATGCACAGCAAGACCAGACCACAACACCTCATTCTATGGATAAGGATGAATAATGTATTCTATTTTTATTTGAATAGAAGATTTCTATAACTAGGATTAGATAACTTTCTGGTATTCATAATTCTTTGTTGAATTAGTATTAAATTTCAGGCACAAAAAAAGCCCTAAAAGGGCTTCTTTTGATTTGCGATTAGTTAGAAGCTAATGCTTTAACTTGCGCGTTCAAACGGCTCTTATGACGAGCTGCTTTATTTTTATGGATGATACCTTTGTCAGCCATACGGTCGATTACTGGAACAGCTTTTTTGTAAGCTTCAGTAGCAACAGCATAGTCGCCAGCAGCAATAGCAGCTACTGTACGTTTAAGATATGTACGAACCATAGAACGCAAGCTTGCGTTGTGTTTGCGTGCTTTAACGTTTTGACGAGCACGTTTTTTTGCTTGAGCAGAGTTTGCCACTCGTGCACTCCTTGAAATAGATTGGTCTGGGCGGGCTGAAACTCAACTGAAAACCACATCAGAAGAACTATCACCAGCCCGTAAACAAGTGCCATATTTTGAGGAAACTATGGGCTTAAGTCAAGTCTTGACATGCTTTGACAACATTTTAGTTGCAGAAAAATTCTAAAGAAAACGTTAGATTAGTATCTAAGCAGGGAGATCGTACAAAAAATGACTAAAACCATTACATATCCTATCGTGATTGGCGCTACAGGCTTGGTCGGAAAGACTTTGGTACAACAGCTGGTAAATGAACCTAGTTGTAAGCGTATTAGCGTCATCGTGCGTAAACATCAACCAGAATTTGAACAGTGGCACAAGGTCAAGCAGGTGGTCGTTGAGGATTTCTTAATGCTCAATGATCAGGATGTCAGTGGCCATACTCATGCCTTTAGCTGTCTGGGTACCACGCTAAAGAAAGCCGGCTCCAAAGAAGCTTTTTATAATACCGATTACACCATCAACGCCCATTTTGCCGAACTGGTGCAGCAAACGGATGCTCATTATCTGTTGATTAGTGCGATGGGTGCCAATTCAAAATCCAGACTGTTCTATAACCGGGTAAAGGGTGAATTAGAGGATTATATCCAGACCTTGTCTCTGGAGCGTATCAGCTTGTTCCGACCCTCTTTGTTGATTGGTGAGCGAGATCATCAGCGTTTACTGGAAGACGCGGCACAGAACCTGTTTGACAAGTTTTCGCATTTCATCCCCGATTCTTTTAAATACAAGCCAGTGACAGCAGAGCAGGTGGCTCATACTATGGTATATGCAGCGCTGAATCAGACTGTGAAATTTGAAATTTATGATAATTTAGCCATACAAAAAATGAAATGAGGGTAAAAAATCGTGTCCAGCGTACCATTTGTAACTTGTGACCTGCTTGATGACAATCCGGATAAAAACTTGCAGGTGGTCACCCCATGCCTGGATGGCAAATTCTTTAGAAGCTATGGTGCACGTAAAAGTTTTGGCGGCCAGATTGTGACCGTAAAATGTTTTGAAGATAACTCTCGAGTAAAAGAGTTATTGGCGACAGATGGTACCGGCAAGGTTCTGGTTGTAGATGGTGGTGCTTCGATGCGTTGTGCATTGATGGGTGACCTGATTGCTGAGTCTGCGGTGAAAAACCACTGGAATGGTGTAATTATCTACGGCTGTGTCCGTGATGTCGATGCGATTGCTGAGCTTGATCTTGGTGTACATGCTTTAGCTTCTATTCCTCAAAAGAGCAACCGTAAGGGGATTGGTGAGGTAGATGTGCCGCTTTATTTTGGTGGCGTGACCTTTAAATCAGGTGAATACGTTTATGCCGATAACAACGGCATTATCTTGTCCAAAGAACAACTGGTGGACTAATTCCGGTTATTGAAAATATACAAAAACAAGCTATACCGTGGAAGTCAGGCAGTTTAGATTGCTGCTTTCACGGTTTGAAAATAATAAAGAGGACAGACGATATGTTAGGCCATCAGATTAAAGTAGCACAGGCATTGGCATCCGCATTTCTGGAAGGTGGACGTGGTACCACTGGAACACCATTTCCGAATCAGCCTGAAAAGCCTCTCAAGCTTTATGAATATGAAGGATCGCCATTCTGTCGTCGTGTCCGTGAGGTCATGACTTTACTGAATCTCGATTATGAAGTGTATCCGTGCCCACGAGGCGGTAAACGCTTTCGTCCCGAAGTGAAACAGCAAGGTGGCAAACTTCAGTTTCCATTTTTAGTAGATGAAAATACCGGAGATAAGCTATACGAATCTCAGGATATTATTCATCACCTGTTTAAGCATTATGGCAAGACAGGTAAGACTCCAGCCAAATATTCAAATTATCCAAAAGTGCCGGTTGCTGCCATTGCAGGTACGATGGTGAATGGTCTACGTGGTGGCATGGCTAAACCGTTGTCGAAGAATAGCCCTGCGCCTGAACAGCTTCTTGAGCTGTGGGGCTTTGAAGCCAGTCCATATACCCGTATTGTCCGTGGCGTATTGTCTGAACTGGAAATCCCTTACATCTATCATAATGTGGCAAAAGAACGTTGGCAGGATCAAGGTCTGGCAAAACTGCGTTTAAAACCGGGGAAATATGAACCTTTACCGGGTGGTAAGCGTGAACAGGTCTTAAAAGTAATGGGAGATAATATTCAGGTTCCTTATCTCGTTGACCCAAATACCAATACAAAAATGTTTGAGTCCAAAGATATTGTGGAGTATTTGAAGCAGCAATATGGTCCTGAGAAGAAAAGCAAAAAATAAACTGCTCCTAATATTTGGAAGATAAAAAATTGCCATCTGAAAATAGATGGCATTTTTATGGTTTATAAATTTAAATTTTCCAAGAACAAGAACTCTGCTTTCAAAATTATTCATACTTAGAGCTACTCACAATAAAGTTAAAAAAACTCATGATTTTTCTTCTTTTTTTGTTTATATTTTAATTTCAATGGGGTGATAAGAATAACGATAAGGGGTGTGCTTATGACAGCACAAGACGCCGTGCTACCGGTACCTGTATTAATTGTTGAAGACGAATATGTCATTCAGTGCCGTTTAAAGAACATATTGAAGGATCTGGGGTATAGTGATGAGGTATTGCTATTCGCCAATAATGTCAGGGAAGCCGAATATCTTCTGCAGCAAGAACCGTTCTGTTTAGCACTGATTGATCTTGGATTGCCAGATGGAAATGGCATTTCAATTATAGAAAAAATACATGAGCTCGGTTCACAAACTTTGATACTCGTCGTATCCGCTTGGAGTACTCAGGACAGTCTGCTAAAAGCAATTAAAGCAGGAGCAACTGGTTATGTACTCAAGGAACGTGATGATACAGAAGTAAGTCTGGCAATTCGTAGTATTTTGCGTGGCGGCGCACCCATTGATCCTTTTATTGCACGGGAAATTCTCAAGCAGATTTCCAGTTCAGAGCCATCTTCCTCTTTGGAGCAGATCGTACTTGATCCTGAACAGGAAAGCTTGACTCAACGGGAAAAAGAAATTCTTTCATTGGTGGCACAGGGGCTCAGCAATCGTGAAATTGCTGATGAACTCTGCGTGTCACGTTATACCGTTGAAAGTCATATCAAGCATATTTACCGCAAACTCTCTGTTAGCAAGCGGACTAAAGCAGTGAGCACCGCCCGGCATTTAGGTATTCTTTAGTGCGAATGCTATCCGTTAGCAAGATGTTTAGACAAGGACTAAGGCTCCTCGCTCTATTAATGATAGGGAGCTGGCTGAGCCTGTTCTCTTGCATCAGTCTGGCACAGAATAATTTTCAGATTAACGAGCTTTGTCAGGTGAACATTGAGCAGCAACAAAAAGTTCAAGTCCCAAGTCATCTCGAAATTCCGGATGCGGGCTGGCAACCTGTAACATTGCCGGATAACTGGAAAAATAACTGGCCAAAATATAATGGGGGTGCCTGGTATAAAATTCGCTGGGGCTGGTCTTGTCAGGACAATATACGTCTCGCTGAACCCATTGTTTTTGGTATTGATTATCTGAACTCTGCTGGAGCTGTTTTCCTGAATGATGATCTGCTGTGGTCGGATCAAAACCTGCAAGAGCCTTTGTCTAAAAGCTGGAATGTACCACGTTACTGGATTTTGCCCATTGCGGGCTTGAAGCAGACAGACAATGAACTGCTGATTTATGTACGAGGCTATAGTTTCCAGGGTGCAGGGCTTGGCAGAATTGAATTTCACAACATCATGGCCAATGACCAGCATTACTCAAAAAAGATCTGGGATCGCCGTACGCTCTTTCAGATCAATATGATTCTATCCGGTACGATTGGAGTCATTAGCCTGATTATCTGGCTATTCCGACGTTCAGAAACCACTTTTGGCTGGCTGGCGTTGAGTTCATTATTGTGGATTCTGTTTATCTCCAATGTATTAACCACAGAGAATTTTCCTTTTCCCTCCAGTATATGGGCCAGTAAAGCCAATCTGATAGGACTTACGCATTGACGG
>NZ_DDLD01000056.1:0-5825 GCF_002339435.1 Acinetobacter sp. UBA2581
TCAGCGGACGCTTACTATTTATATACTTTTTTAACGGATGTGATGAAGAGTTTGAAGACACATTTAAGGTAGTCATTTATGGCTCTTATAAAGTCAGATTGCAGCGCTGAAGGAAGCTAATAGAAAATTCTTTAAAGCCTTTGAAAGAGGTTAATTGACTCTTTGTAAATAAAAAAATGACTAATTCTGTAGAAAGGCTAAGAATTAAACTTTATTCAACTAAGCATTCTGTGACTGTTTCATGACATATTTATGACATCGTACTGTATTGTTATTTCATCTGGGTAATATTCAGACTTTTATCTGAATTTAGAAGAAAAGGGGCAACGTTGATTTAAACCGGGACAACTTGGGGGCTTAATGAGAAAAATTCTAGAAAAGCGATTTCACTAAAACTGTCATCAGTTATTCATAGTGATGTCATGTATAAAAACTAAGCTATTTTGAATTTTAACAACTGTTCAAAATCATTATGAATATAAAACCAAAAATATTGAGTTTAAGTTTAATACTTATGGGGTGCTCGTTTTCTGCACATGCACAATTAATGTTTAGTCAGTATATAGATGGTACATCTAATAAAAAGGGTTTGGAAATCTATAACCCTGACAGTTTAACAGTGAACTTAGCTGATTATGAGATTCAACAATTTACTAATGGTTCAACCACGAAATCTGCGACTTTTCAATTAGAAGGTTCATTGGCAAGTAAAGCAAAATACATTATTGGTCGAACAGAGTTGCAGGCAGTAATTGGTAATAAAGTCAATCAAGTGGCAGGACTTGCATTTAATGGAGATGATACCTTGGTCCTGTTTTATAAAGGTACTCCAATAGACCGTTTTGGTCGTGTGGGAGAGGATCCAGGTACTGGTTGGGGAGTGGGTTTTAGTAGTTATCAAAATAGTTTGTCACGTACTAAAACTTCAAATAATGTAACTTCAATTGATCCTGCAACAGCATTTGAGTTAGAAAGCGAATGGTCTAAATGGTCTGATCGAAATGAGTTTTCCCAGTATTTAGATACAAGCGCGCCTATAACCTCCCCCGTTACTCCTATCAGTTGTAATACAGCAGATACGGCGATTGCGGACCTACAATCTGCCGCAGAAAATCAACCATATGTTGTTCGTGGTGTTATTACCGCAGACTACCGTTATGACAATGGTTTTTCTGGTTTTTATATACAAACGCCCGATAGTAAAGCCAAATCCAATTTAAGTAATGCTATTTTTGTCTATCTTCCTGCAAGTAGTAAAATCACTGGAGGAAAAGTAGGTGAAGAGGTTATTTTAAAAGGTCGTTTAACCTCATATCAAAACCAACTCCAAATAGATCAACTTGATCAAAATATTCAAACCTGTCATACACAAGCATCCAATACAGTCACGGCACAGGCACTTAATTTACCGTTTACCAGTTTGACGGAGATAGCAGGAAATGTACCTAAACGCTATCAAGGGATGCTGGTTAAAATCCCACAAACTTTAACGATAAGTGAAAATTACAATTACGGTCGTTATGGTGAGCTATCTTTAAGTTTAGGTCGCTTGTATATTCCAACTAATCTATATCCTGCAAAATCTGCTGAAGCAGTTGCATTAGCCCAGCAAAATCTGCTTTCTAAAATTATCTTGGATGATGGCTATAATAATCAAAATAGAACACCATTACTTCCGCAAAACTTCAATGCCATAAATACATTAAGAACAGGTTCTGAACTGAAAAATGTTGAGGGGATTTTAGAATATCGTTTTAATGCATGGCGAATTCAACCGATACAGGGGAAGGTACAACCTGAAATTATCAAGGATACTAATTTACGTCCTTCAACGGTGATTCCAAAAGATGTTAAACAAATTCGCGCTGCGGCTTTTAATGTCTTAAATTATGATAATGGTTCAGAAAAAGGTTTCCCAACAGAACGTGGTGCAAGCTCAGAAACTGAGTTTAAGAAGCAACATCAAAAAATTGTCAGTGCTTTAAAAACAATTGATGCCGATGTGTATGGGTTAATGGAAATCGCAAATAATGGTTTTGATGATAAAAGTGCAGTGGCATACTTATCGCAAGCCTTAGGTGCAGACTGGAAATATGTCATTCCAACCCAAATGACAAAATTAGGTACAGATGCAATTGCAGTTGCGATTATCTATAACAGTAAGCGCGTAAAACCTGTAGGTGAGCCTGCAGTTTATGATGATCAGACTGAAAAGAACCGTGTCACCATGGCGCAAAGTTTCCAATCTGTAAATGGTGGAAAAATATTTACGATAGTACCCAATCACTTAAAGTCGAAAGGCAGTTGTCCTACCGATAAAACTCTGGCCGATGCTGATCAGGGTGATGGTCAAGGTTGCTGGAATGCAACACGTTTAACTGCAGTACAAGAACTTATGCAGTGGATTGCAAAAAATCCAACACAAGTGGCTAAACCAAATTATTTGCTGGTCGGTGATATGAATAGTTATGCTAAAGAAGATCCGATTTTAGCATTAGAAAAAGCCAATTATAAAGTCTTGCTCAATGACGAAAAAATTGGACAAGGTAAAACAGCCTATAGTTATGTATTTGGTGTTGCAAGTGATGCCAATGGCAATGGGGGCGCAGGAAACCTAGACCATGCAATTGCTGATGCAGACTTATATCCAATGGTGAAACGCGCTTTTGCTTGGCACATCAATGCTGATGAGCCGACGGCCTTAGACTATAACGAAGAATATAAAACAGATGAGCAAATTGCAGCATTCTATAGCGATGATGCATTCCGTTCTTCCGATCATGATCCTGTAATTGTTGATATGGATTTAAACGAAAATATATCGAGTAATCCTGATACAGGAAAAATAAGCGGTGGCAGCATGGGGATCTGGTCAATGTTAACCTTAACGGGCCTCGTTTTAGTTTCCATGATACGCAGACGTAAATTTTGATATGAGTTCATCGACTGTAAATTAAGAAAACTGACGAAATAAATTTAATCTATAAGGGGAAATTTCATATTTCTCCTTATTTTATTGAGTGCTTAAAAAATTAGCCAAGCAATAATCAAACATATGCTTATTCAAAATTTATAATTTAAGCTTGGGGCATGAAATGAAAAGTTCCCTAATGGGATAACTTAACCATTTGTTAAAAAACAATTAGAAAAAATAGTGAATGTCATGAATTTTAAACAGCAGACCTACATGATGTTTGTTTAAATTATAATCAGGTGGGGTGGTCATGTCTTTTAATAATAAACTAACTAGGTATTCGGGTTTTACATGCAGTTTATTAGTTTCTAGTATGTTTTTAACTGGGTGTAATAATGATAGTAAAGAAAATACGAATATAACGCCTGTTATTCCTCCTAAACCGCTGGAAGTCAATTTAGTACATATTAATGACAGTCATTCACATTTGGATGAGGAAAGTACTATATTAATGCTTGAAACTTCGATGGGTAAACGTGAAGAAATACAAGTCTCTAATGGTGGTTTTGCACGCGTTGCTGCGTTGATGAATACTTTGGCAAGCACTGAGAAGAATCCAATAAAAATTCATTCAGGTGATGCCATTACTGGGGACCTCTATTTTACTTTGAAAGAAGGTGAAGCAGAGGCAGATCTCATGAATAGTGTTTGTTTCGATACGTTAACGCTAGGTAATCATGAATTCGATAATACGGATGATGGCTTAAAAAAATTTATTGGATTCTTAAATGATAAAGGTAATTGTGAAAATAAAACCCAAGTCTTGAGTGCAAATGTCGAGTTTGGAAAAACTTCAGCACTATACCAAACTAACCTTGTTAAACCTTATACAGTTATGGAAAAAGAAGGGCAGAAAATTGCTTTAATTGGTTTAACGATTGCCAATAAAACTAAAAATGCTTCTCGACCAAATCAAGATACTGTATTTAATGATGAAGTAGTTACTGCACAAAAATATATTGATGAGCTAAAACAGCAAGGCATCAATAAAATTATTGTTCAATCTCATTTAGGGTACGGGTTAGAAAAAGATTTAGCCACTAAATTGTCAGGCGTTGATGTCATTGTTGGCGGAGATTCTCATACCTTGCTGGCAGATGCGAAACTTAAAAGTTACGGTATAAGCCCAGAGGGTGACTATCCCACTGTATTAAAAAATAAAGATGGTGATCAGGTCTGTGTTGTACAGGCATGGCAATATAGTTATGTCGTCGGACAACTCAAAGTCAACTTTGATGCCGATGGTAAAATTGAAGCATGTGCAGGAAAAGCCAATGTATTGATTGGCGATGATTTTAAACGTACAGCTAAAGATGCTCCAGCATTGATGAGTACGGAACTAGATTCTATTAAGCGAGATATTGAAAATAGTAACTCCTTACGTATTGTACAGCCTGATGCTATAGCTTTAAGTATTTTAGAACCGTATAAAGTCGCTAAAAACTTATTAGGCAAAGAAAAAGTTGCCATTGCTAATGATAATTTATGCTTACGTCGTGTTCCAGGAATGACCAAAGATACATCACGTTCTAGTTTAGGTGATGTCTGCAATAAAGCAGATTTTATTAATCAGCATGGGGGTGATGTACAGCAGCTGGTTGCCGAAGCATTTCTACAGCAAGGTAAAAAATATTTTAATGCAGATATTTCAATCCAAAACGGAGGAGGGGTAAGGGTAGATCTGCCTCAAGGTGATATTACGGTAGAGAAAATTTATACAGTGCTGCCATTCAAAAATACCTTAGTACAATTAAATGCAACTGGCCAAGAAATTAAAGCAGTGCTGGAAGATGCCATGGATGCTGTTACGAGTAGTAACACAGGCAGTTATCCATATGCGGGTGGACTACAATGGGATGTAGATTTAACTAAGGCAAAGGGTCAGCGTTTATCCAATTTAAAGGTTCGAAATGCACAAGGTCAATATCAGCCATTAAATATGAATCAGACCTATCAAGTAATTACCATCAACTTTCTAGCTGATGGTCAGGACTTTTACACAAGCTTTAAAGACATTACTGGTGAGCGTCGTATAGATGTGGGATTAGATTATGCAGAAGCATTTTTGCAGTATGTAGAAGGGTTACCTGGTGAAAAAGGGCAAAAGGCCTTGTCCCGATTGCCAGTTGAGCAATACAGCACGCAAAATTATAAAGAATAAAAAGGATTTATTGATAAAAGATAAAAATTTTGGCTCAGACCGATCCATAGTTTTAAAAAAAAGNNCTTTTTTTTAAAACTATGGATTAGAGAAATATTACTTTTTAAATTTTCATTCAAATTAATTTAAAAGGGGAAATAACTATTCCGATTCGTAAAGCGTATATTTGGTCTATATAGTACAATGGAAGTTGATTACATAGTTTTTGCTGGAAAATCTAAGGTTTGTCGTAATTTTTTGAAAGACGTTAAGTGATATTTAAGAATCAAATAAACTATTTTCATCATAGTGAAATAATTTGATTTTATATTTAGTGCAAATAAATAATACTGAATAATTAGTGATACAGCGCAAATTGATCTGTTTAATTTGGGAGAGTTAAACAGATTTTTTTCTTGAAAAAAATATCTAATCCCTAGCCGAAATTGTTACGGCACTAACAGCCCCGTCAAGTTATTGAGCGGGGTTTTTCTTTTCTTATTGGTGGTACACATGGATGCAGTCAATGCAAAGAGAACCTTAAATAAATTACACAATGAGTGAAAGAGATATGAAAACTTTGAACCGACATTTATAAACAGCTAACAGGTGATCACTATTGATGATAATGATGCCTAGAGAGATGGATCCGTAAATTTGAACAACTCCTATAAGTGATATTCTGCTCCTCAAATGATGTTATAAACATCA
>NZ_DDLD01000056.1:5879-6179 GCF_002339435.1 Acinetobacter sp. UBA2581
AGTCTCCCGTGGTTGTTATTATTATCGCCCAAAACCTGTTAGCTCATCAGATCTGAAGCTGATGCGATGTATTGATGAATTACATATGCAATATCCTTTTGCAGGCAGTCGTATGATGCGTGATTTGTTGAATCGTCAAGGGCATCATATAGGACGACGTCATACACGTACTTTAATGAAGAAAATGGGTATTCAGGCGTTATATTGCAAACCAAATTTAAGCCAGGCTAATCAAGCTCACCGTAAATATCCATATCTGCTCAAAGGGTTGGCTATTCTGCGCAGTAATCAAGTGTGGTC
>NZ_DDLD01000114.1:0-23435 GCF_002339435.1 Acinetobacter sp. UBA2581
AAATGAGGACACGCCCTAATTAGCAGTTCTGCTCAGACTATTTCTAAATCAATATTTGAGCGCCTTTCTGACTAAATCTGTAATTTTACTCACGATAATAAAGTCAACATTTCACTACAGGATTACATCATTCCGGCTAACAACTCTCGTATTAGGCTGATTTAGTAAATTTAAATTGAGATGATGAGGAAGAAAAATATGAGTCATGATGTAAAGACTATTTCAAATTTCAATTTAGAACAATATTTAGGGATCTGGTACGAAATTGCCCGTCTGCCTATGAAACACCAACCTGAAGACAGTACTGATATTTCCGCAGCCTACAGCCTGAATGAAAATGGCACAGTCCGCGTCCAGAACCGTTGTCTAGATGGTGCGGGCAAACTGGATGAATCTATTGGGGAAGCCACTATTGTTGATGCGGAACATGGCAAACTGGAAGTCAGTTTCTTGCCTGAAGGTTTGCGCTGGGTACCTTTTACCAAAGGGGATTACTGGATTCTCAAACTGGATGACAACTATGAGACCGCCTTGGTTGGTGAGCCAAACATGAAATATCTATGGCTCCTGCATCGTAAGCCGACACTAGATGAAGCAACCAAACAGGATTATCTGGCCTATGCTGAATCTCTGGGTTATGACCTGTCCGATCTGATCCATACGGTACACACCGGTAAGCCAACAGCTTAAAAAAAGATGATAAAAAAGCATCCATCATGGGTGCTTTTTTATACCCTTTTCTCTCATGTTTAATCATTTTCACTGCTATGCGGAAGTGCTCAAAAAAATGTTATGATGAGCGCAATTTTAAATTGCCCAATTCAAAGAAAAGCAATTTGCAACAGATTTTAAGAGAGACCTATGCGCCAATACCTTGACCTTTTACAACATATCCTCGACAACGGCGGCGATAAAGGCGACCGTACCGGCACAGGTACACGCTCGGTATTTGGTCATCAGATGCGCTTTGATCTTTCCAAGGGCTTCCCTTTACTTACCACTAAAAAAGTTCATTTCCGTTCGATCGTGATTGAACTGCTGTGGTTCCTGAAAGGCGATACCCATGTAAAGTATCTTCAGGATAATAAAGTGACCATCTGGGATGAATGGGCCACTGCGGAACAGACCTCACGCTTTGGTCGTCCAGAAGGTGAACTTGGTCCAGTCTATGGCCATCAATGGCGTAATTTTGGTGCCACTCAAAATTCAGATGGCAGCTACAATCAGGATGGTTTTGACCAGATCAAATGGCTGATCAATGAGATCAAGACCAATCCAAATTCACGCCGTCTGATTGTGTCTGGCTGGAATCCGAATGAAGCGAGTCAGGTGGCTTTACCGCCTTGCCATACCCTGTTCCAGTTCTTTGTACATAATGGCAAATTGTCTTGCCAGCTTTATCAACGTAGTGCTGACGTTTTCCTTGGCGTTCCGTTTAATATTGCCAGCTATGCCCTGCTGACTCATATGATTGCGCAGGTGTGTGATCTGGATGTAGGCGATTTTGTCTGGACGGGTGGTGATACGCATCTATATGCCAATCATTTTGAACAGGCCAAACTTCAATTGAGTCGTGAGCCTTTAGGCCTATGCCAGTTAAAACTGAATCCTGAAGTTAAAGACCTGTTTGATTTCAAATTTGAAGATATTGAAATTGTGGGTTATGAATCACATCCAGGAATTAAAGCGCCAGTTGCAGTTTAATTCCTGTTAAACCCCGGAAAATATTCAAATCCCACTTTGCTTAAAGTGGGATTTTGCATTTTAATAGCAATAATTTTTATCTGTTTTTGAGTATGGGTATGGCATTTCAGGATTTAGAAGTCGTTCATGTCGTGGCAATGGATCAGCAGCGCTGTATTGGTAAGGACAATGACCTGCCTTGGCATATCTCAACAGATCTCAAGCACTTTAAGGAAATCACTCAAGGCGGCGTAATTGTCATGGGCCGTAAAACGCTTGAGTCGATGGGCCGTGCGCTGCCTAAACGTGTGAACTGGGTGATTACCCGCGATCCTGACTGGTCCTTTGAAGGCGTCAAAGTCGCGCATACGATTGAAGATGCCTTGACTCAAGCCGTGGCCGATGTGCAGGCTTCAGAAAAACCGAATGCTATTTTTATCATTGGCGGCGGTGAAATCTTTAAACAGACTCTGGAGATCGCTGATCGTCTGGAACTGACCCATGTTGAACTGGATGTACAGGGTCATGCCTACTATCCGGAAATTCCGGCCGAGTTCAAAAAAGTTGCGTCAGAACAACATATCGATGACAAAACCGGTATTGCATTTGAGTTCGCAACATACAGAAAATAAAGCCTATTTTCTATAAAAGATCGAACATGCAAGGACAAGACAATTCAGAAAAGCATTGGAGCCTGTGGTTATTAGGGAGTCTGTTTAGTGTATTTGTCCTGTGTTCAAGCCTTTGGCTGAGCCTGATGCTCTGGGTACAACAACCCTTGGGCAAAATTGGCAGCATCATTCTGGTTGGTCTCTGGCTTGTGTTTGCCTGTGTGGTCTTGGGCATTTATTTCACCAAGCATCTGATTTCCCGACAGGTGGATACAGTGCTTTATTTGCTGGCCTTTCTGTTCAGCTTACTGGCTTATTTAAGCATGGAGCCTCGTCAGGATCGTGACTGGAATCCTGAAGTTTCCCGACTGCTCTCCTATGAGCAGCAAGGCAATCAAGTCACCTTGCACAATATCCGTAATTTTGACTGGCAAGCAGAGGGGCAATATACCGAACGCTGGGAAAGCCGGAGTTTTGACCTGAACGACATTACCGGAGTAAACATCATTACCTCTTACTGGATGGGGCCTAAAATTGCCCATACGCTGGTCAGTTTTGATTTTGCCAATCAGAAACCACTCGCCTTCTCGATCGAAATTCGCAAAGAAAAGAATGAGAAATTTTCTGCCATTGGCGGCTTCTTCCGAAAATATGAACTAAGTCTGGTCGCCTCAGATGAAAAAGACATTGTATATACGCGTAGCAATATTCGTGGCGAGCAGGTCTATTTTTTTCCGTTAAAAATGCCACAAGCAGAAGCTCAAGCCCTATTTAAAGAATATCTGCGTAAAGCTGATGAACTGGCCAAAGAGCCTAAATGGTATAACACCCTGAGCAGTAACTGCACGACTCTGGTCTTTGATATGGCTCAGGCAGTATCTCAACAACAGCTTCCTTCAGATTACCGCTTGCTGGCTTCTGGGTATTTACCTGATTATTTATATGATTTAAAAGCGCTAGATCAACGCTGGGATATACAAACCTGGTATCAGCGTGCACATGTTAATCCACGAGTTAGAGATACCGGTCAGATCTCCAGTCAGGAGTATTCACAACGCCTGCGTCAAGGCCTACCTGAGTCGAATTCCAGATAATTTTCCAAGTTATCTAACTTAAAGAAAGATACAAAATCAACTGGCATATATTTAATTTTTTTGTTTATATACAAATAGCTAACTCAGAATTAGAGTCTCTCTCATGCTAAAAAAATTAACAGCAATCATGATTTTAGGTTCAGTCTTTGCAATGTCGGGTTGTGAAACTGTACCTAGTACCTCATCAGTCAAAACTGAAAATAATTTACAGCTCCTGCAAAATCGTACCTGGATTGTGAACCAGATTGGTAATACCGAAATTACTACAGCACCGACAGCACGCAATATTCCAAGTCTGCAATTCGATGCAGTGACTCAACGCGTGTCTGGCGCAGATGGCTGTAACCGTATCATGGGCAGCTACACTGCCGGTAAAGATACTCTCAACTTAAGCCAGATGGCGAGTACCGAAATGGCTTGTCTGGATAATGACGGTCTGGATCAAAAATTTAAGGAGGCACTGAGCAAAGTGACCCATTATCAGGTCTACGGTAAAACCCTGAAATTAATGGACCGTCATGGCAATTTACTCATTCAGTTAGAAAGTGCAGTACAGCCTCGCTAAGTTTTGACTACAAAAAGCCTGTGTCGTGCAGGCTTTATATCTTTCATACTCATATGAACATTCAATAATCAGCACTCTACAATGATGAGGACTTAACCATGCAACAAGCACTATTTGGTGGTGGATGTTTTTGGTGTACCGAAGCAGTATTTTTACAGCTTCAGGGCGTACAGAAGGTCGTCAGTGGCTATGCGGGCGGACAAAATCCTAATCCGACCTATGAGCAAGTCTGTGGCGGTGATACCAATCATGCCGAAGTGATCCTGATCGATTTTGATGAAAATCAGATTACGTATAGTCAGTTGCTCGAAGTTTTTTTCGCAACCCATGATCCAACGACATTAAACCGTCAGGGCAATGATGTCGGCACGCAATATCGTTCTGTGATTTATTATTTTAATGATGAGCAAAAAGAAACTGCACAGCTCACAATAGATTCATTAAAAGCTGAAGGGCTGAATATTGTGACTGAACTTAGCCCTGCACCGACTTTCTATCCTGCCGAAGAATATCATCAGAATTTCTTTGCCAAGAATCCGAATCAGGGTTACTGTAATTTTGCGATTCCGCCCAAGCTGAATAAATTACAACACAAGTTTATGACGCTGCTTAAAACTCATTAGACTGGATTCTGCTTGATCATATGCCCTATTAAATTAAGGCAATAAAAAAGCGACTGAGATCAGTCGCTTTTTTATTTGAGAGCAAAAAATTAATTATCGGTTGCAAAGGCAATATCGCTGAGTCCGGCTCCACTCGCGCGTGACATCACTTGAGCAACAGTGTCATAACGTGATTCTTTATCTGCTTTCAATACGATGGTCGGTTGACGCTGTGCCTGGCTCGCCTCATTGAAACGGGTTTCAAGTTGATCCAGGGTCAGTACATCGCCATTCCACGCTACATCACCTTTGGCATTGATGCTAATGGTGACATTTTCAGGTGGTAGGTCAATAATTTCTGCAGTGGTTTGCGGCAAAGTTAATGGAATTGATGGGTTCGCAACGGTCGCTGTCACCAGAAAGATGATCATCAATACCAACATGATGTCGATCAAAGGAATGAGGTTCATCTCATTCATGCCTGTATCGTTGTCTTCACCCAATTGAAAAGCCATTAAGCTTGACCTCCAACTAAACTGTCTTGTGCTACTTTTGCATCAGCCTTCTTTGCAGAAGAATCCTGTTGCAACATGGTATCAATCAATAAGCTATGCGCATGGTCTTGCAATTCATTGCTTAAAGTACGGTTAACACGTACACAGATGTTATATGCAAGTACTGCAGGAATTGCCACAGCCAGACCCAGACCGGTCATGATTAGCGCTTCACCCACTGGAGTCGCTACTTGTGCCAGACCTGCCTGACCACTCTTACCCACGGCAACCAGTGCGTGAAAGATCCCCCATACTGTACCGAATAGACCGACAAAGGGTGAAATTGAAGCGATGGTACCTAGGACGGATACACCTTTTTCTGCATTGCCTTTTTCTAATGCGATCTGACGCAATAAAGCCTGCTCAGCTACAGCTTTACGTTGTTCAAATGCCAAAGGAGTCATTTTATTTTTCAATTGTCCTAATGCTTTAGATAATTGAGCATAGGCAATCTGTTTAAGTTGGCGAGTGCCCATTAAACGCAGCACAAAAATGGTCCATGTCGCAATCGACATTGCCAATAACACGAAATACAGTGTCTTACTGACTGCATCAGCATGTTGCCAATAAACTGAAAAGTTCATATTCGAACTCCTAATGGGTTAGCCGTTATTTGGTAATCTGAAAATCGAAAGGCTGTTCCACTCGGGTTGGATAAGCCACACCATTTTCAATATATTTGGTCAGTTGTGCACGACGTACCGCTGATTCAACTTTGCGCGTAACGGCCGGACTACAACTCGAATTTCGTGCGGTCGCAGAGACCACTTTCCCCTGCTCATTTGCAGATACATCCACCATCAATGAACAGGCTGATTTTAACTCTCCTGCCGAGAGCGACACTTTTGGTGCACGCTGCCACGATACGCCGCCGCCAATTGCAACACTTTTTGGTGCTGGCGGAGCAGGTGGAGCCGGCGGTGCGACAGGTGCTGGTGGCGCAACCGGCACAGGTGCAGGTGCTACTTTTTTAGTTTCAGTCACGACCGCAGGAACCACTGGGCTTGGTGCCGGTTTGGCTTCAACTGGCGGTGCAGTAACAGGTTTAGGCGTTTCTGCTTTCTTCACCTGCTCAATTTTTTCTACTTTTTTGGGTGGCGGTGGCAGCGGTTTTTCTACAATTTTAACTTCTTTCGGCTTTGTTGGCTCTTGTTTAGGCTCTGGCGGCTTTGGCTTCGGTAGTAAAGGTTTTGGTGCTTCCTGAAGTTTGACGAAACGGACTTTTAGAGGCTCTTTATCGACTGGTTTCAGTTCAGGTGCTTTCATCTGGCTGACTGCCCATAAAAGACCCACGTGTCCAACCAGAACCGCCGCCAGAATAGAAACGACTTTCTTTTTCATCTGATTTGACGGTGGTGGTGTCATGGGAGCAGCAACTTGACTCATTAAATCTATTTACCTCGAAGAGATGATACGAAACAAACTATCAAGCTCATCGGTTAGCACAATTAAAGTACGCCAATAATAAATGAGAAGTGTTTTCATTTGCAACTACTAATCCCACTTTTCTCCATTATTTTTGTTTCAAACAAAAAAGACATACTTAAAGTATGCCTTTTTTAAACAGAGATGCAAGTGCTTATTGGAACACGACAGTTTTATTGCCGTCGACAATGACACGGTCTTCCAGATGCCATCTCACTGCACGTGCCAGTACATTACGTTCAACGTCCTGACCCAGTTCACGCAGCTGTTCCACAGTAAAGTCATGGTTCACACGCTCTACATCCTGCTCGATGATTGGACCCTGATCCAGATCAGCTGTCACATAGTGTGCAGTTGCACCGATCAGTTTTACACCTTTGTCATACGCTTGTTTGTAAGGATTGGCACCCACGAACGCTGGCAGGAATGAATGGTGAATATTGATCACTTTCATTTCCCATTTACTTACGAACTCTTCATCAAGAATCTGCATATAACGGGCTAATACCAGCAGATCGTTGCCCTGCATCAGTTCATCGATCTGTGCATAAGCTTCACGTTTGTTCTCTTTGGTCACCGGAACCACTTCAAACGGAATACCGAAGTTTTCGACTGATTCACGTAGAGTCTCGTGGTTAGATACTACTTTAGTGATTTCACATGGCAGACCGCCGCGTGCATGACGCCATAGCAGTTCAAGCAACGCATGGTCGACTTTAGAGACCAGAATACCGACCTTTTTCACATCACTAACCAGTGCCAGACGCCAGTGCATGCCATAACGCTCTGCAACATTGGCAGCAAAAGTCTGCAACAGGCTTTCTTTACGGCTTTGCAGATTGTCCAGTTCAAACTCAACACGCATGAAGTAACGTCCGCCCTGCGCTGCTGTCGCGTATTGATCAAGCGCCGTAATGTTGGCACCCTGATGATACAAGAAGCTTGAAACAGCCTGCACGATGCCCGGCTTGTCTTCACAAGTAATCAATAAACGTGCGGTATTAGCAGTCGTCATATTCATGTTGGTTAAGGTCACTAATTAGTTAAATTAAAAAAATAAGCCGAGTATTCTAACGCGTTTCTTAGATATTCTGAATAGTTTGTTCAGATTCAGGCGGTTTAGGCGACGATAGACTGGCAAATAGCTCTGAAGAACCAAACGAATTGAGCAGGCTCTCATACGTTTGACGGCTTTCACCACGCAGGTAAGCACCTTCCAGAAACACCATCTGACGCAGTGCTTGCCAGACCCATTTTTCTTCCAGAGTGTTGGAATCGGTAATATGCCCCGACATATACAGGAAGTTGGTCCAGTTGGTCAGTACAATCCATAGGTTAATGATCAGCGCTTCAATTTCTGAATCGGTCATTTCCATCAAGCCGGCATTTACGAAGGCTTTATAAATTTTTTGTCCCTGCTGCATGACCTGTCCAGCAAAACGCGGATAAAGCTTGCGGAAATCTTCGTTATTTTCGACCAGATGGTATACATCACGGTGCAGAAAACGATAAGCCCAAAGCTGACTGCTCAGTACCTGAAAATAATGAATCTTATCATTGGCATCCAGAGCACGATCTTCCGGAAGTGCTAGCATTTCCAGCGTCTGATGCTGATACTGCTCCATCAGTTCCTTGATAATTTCATTTTTATTACGGAAATGGTAATACAGATTACCTGGACTCATGCCGAGTTCAGCAGCAATATGATTGGTGGTTACAGATCGTTCGCCACGTTCATTAAACAACTGCAAGCTGAGCTGTAAGATACGCTCTTTGGTTTTTAACGTTTTGGTTTGGGACATCCTAAAATAACCATTCAGTTCATGCATTAGCAAGGCTAACACACAAAGTAACTTGACTAATTAGAGTATTTGCTCTAAAAATTAATTAATCGATTTTGAATAATGGTAGTGCGGCATGAACAGTCACACAAAAACAACTTCAATGACACCACATTTTCTTGATAGCCAGCACCTCAATGAAATTCTGGCTCAACAAAAACACGCCTACTTACGCTACCCACTGCCGACTGCAAAGGAACGTATCGATCGTTTAGCTCGGCTTAAGCGTATCTTAGTTAAGTATCAAGATCAATTTGCCGATGCAATTAATCAGGACTATGGTAACCGCTCTGTCGGGGAAACCAAAATTGGTGAGTTACTGACTTGTCTTGAACATATTAAATATTACAGCAAAAACCTGACCGGCTGGATGAAACCGTCCAAGCGTCATGTCGGTATTATTCACCAGCCGGCAAAAGCCTGGGTACAGTATCAGCCTCTAGGCGTGATCGGCATCATCGCGCCGTGGAACTACCCTTTATTATTATCCATCGGCCCTCTGATCTGTGCGTTGGCTGCGGGTAACCATGCCATGATCAAAATTTCTAGTTCATCGGCTGCTTTTGGCAAGGTATTGGAAAAAGCCTTAGCTGAAGCTTTTCCTAAAGAACTGGTTGCCGTGGTGAATGGTGGCGGTACGGTATCTGATGCCTTCTGCCGACTGGTTTTTGACAAGATGATCTTTACCGGTTCAACAGCTGTCGGTAAAACCGTGATGGCAGCGGCTGCTGAAAATCTGGTACCAGTAATTTTGGAACTGGGTGGCAAGTCCCCTGTACTGGTGCATCCATCGATTGACCTGCGTGATGTGGCTCAGCGTATTGCCGTGGGCAAGCTCTGGAATGCCGGACAGACCTGTGTAGCGCCGGATTATATGTTCCTGCCACGTGGCAAAACTGCCGAGTTTATCGATCATTTTAAAGCCTGTGTCGAAAGCATGTATCCGGACATCAGCCATAATCAGGATTACACCTCGATTATCAATGACAAACAGTACAACCGCTTGCAAGGTTATCTGGATGATGCCCGTGAGCAAGGTGCGCAGATTATTGAAATCAATCCGCGTAATGAATCGCCAGCAGACCTGCGTAAAATTGCACCGACTCTTGTAACCAATGTCATGCCAAGCATGCAGATCATGCAGCATGAAATCTTTGGGCCGCTCCTGCCGATCATGGAATATGATCAAATTGACGACGTCATCGACTTTATTAATAGCCGTCCGCGTCCACTTGCATTATACTATTTCGACTTTGATCAGGCGCGTGCTGATTATGTCGCACAGCGTACCCATTCAGGGCATTTCGGGCAAAATACTGTATTAACCCATGTCGCACAGGACGATCTGCCATTTGGTGGTGTCGGTGCTTCCGGTATGGGTAAATATCATGGGCCAGAAGGCTTCTTCAGTTTGTCGCATGAACGGTCAGTAATGTCGAATCCTAAGCTGTATAGCTTGAAATACATTCTGCCTCCGTTTAATAAGCCGATCCATAAGCTGATTTCGAAGACACTTCTTCGATAAATGATCAAGGCATGAGCTATCACACGGGCTCATGCTTCGTTTTAGATAAAATCGCTTGTCTTTTAAGCGCATTTTTGATATAAAACGCCCCTTGAATGAATTCAATCCGTTTATTTTTGACTGGCCATACAGATTTGCTGTTGGCTAAATCAATGGAGTTACACCATGTCTAAGGTTTGCCAAGTTACCGGCAAGCGTCCAGTCGTTGGTAACAACGTCTCACACGCCAACAACAAAACTAAGCGCCGGTTCGAGCCGAACCTGCACCACCACCGTTTCTGGTTAGAAAGCGAAAAACGTTTTGTACGTCTTCGTTTAACCACTAAAGGTATGCGTATTATCGACAAATTGGGCATTGAAAAGGTTGTTGCTGACCTTCGTGCTCAAGGTCAAAAGATCTAAGTAAGGAGTCAGGACAATGCGTGATAAGATTCGCTTAGTTTCTTCAGCTGGTACAGGTTATTTCTATACCACTACTAAGAACAAACGTACTATGCCGGAAAAAATGGAAATCAAAAAATTTGATCCAAAAATCCGTCAACACGTAATCTTCAAAGAAGCTAAAATCAAATAATTTTAGTTTTTTGAAAAAAGCGACCTTCCCGGTCGTTTTTTTTTGCATTTTTTTTATGCGGCTTGATAAACTTTCTGTTCCTTCTGGCATTTTCTGTGCTTATTTCCCATAAAAAACTGAAATTTCATAAAATTTATTTTAAAGGAGTGTTTAGTGCCACATGACGTAGAGCTCATTATCCTGTTAGCTGTCGGTTTTGGCTTGGCCCTGGTTTTTGGCTATATCGCTGCACGTCTACGCCTTCCCCCCCTGATTGGTTATCTGGTTGCCGGGATTCTGATTAGCCCGAACACCCCAGGCGTCGTCGGTGATGTACATCTGGCGAACCAGCTAGCCGAACTTGGCGTCATGTTCCTGATGTTTGGTGTCGGGATGCACTTTTCTCTCAATGACCTAATGCAGGTCAGGCGTATTGCTTTGCCAGGTGCGGTCTTACAGATTGCAGTCGCAACACTGCTCGGAGTCGGGGTCTCCATGCTCTGGGGCTGGAATTTTGGCTCTGCCCTGATCTTTGGCTTAAGCCTGTCCTGTGCCAGTACCGTCGTGCTTCTCAAAGCCCTAGGGGATCGTGGCCTGCTCGAATCCATTAACGGAAAAATTGCGGTGGGCTGGTTGCTGGTTGAAGATCTGGTCATGGTGCTGGCACTGGTATTATTACCTGCAACTGCAGTACTGCTCGGTGGTCAGGCCCTGGAAGGCAGTAGTAGCGATCAGAATGTCTGGATCACCTTAGGCATTACCCTACTCAAAGTAGCCGGTTTCATTGCCTTCATGCTCATTATTGGTAAGCGTCTGGTACCAATGATCATGCAAGTAGTCGCACGTTTAGGCTCACGTGAGCTGTTTACCTTAACCGTCGTAGCTGCAGCCGTATCGATTGCCTTTGGGGCTTATAAGGTCTTTGGCGTATCCATGGCACTCGGTGCGTTCTTTGCCGGGATGGTGGTCAAAGAGTCTGACTTCAGCCACCGTGCTGAGGAAGAAACCTTACCGTTGCGTGAAATCTTCTCGATTCTGTTCTTTGTTTCGGTTGGTATGCTGTTTGATCCGCGTATTCTGATGGATCAGCCGCTTCATGTATTGGCGGTGCTCGGTATTATTATGATCGGTAAAACCATCGCAGCGATGGCACTGGTGCTGTTCTTCCGCTACCCAATCAATACGGCACTCACCGTCGGTGCATCTCTGGCACAAATTGGTGAATTCTCTTTTATTCTGGCCGCACTTGGTGTATCGCTAAATCTATTATCACTCGATGGACAAAACCTGATTCTGGCGGGTGCCCTGATTTCGATTACCCTGAACTCGTTTATTTTCTCAGCAGTAGAACCAGTACAAAAATGGATTCGCGAACGTTCGTCTCTCGCGCGTTTATTGGAGCGTAGTGGTGATCCGCTTGCCATGCTACCGGATGAAGTCTCGCAGGACTATCTGCGCGATCAGGTGGTGATTGTCGGGCATGGTGAAGTCGGTCGTCGGATTACCCTATCCTTAATGGAACAAAATATTAAGGTAGTTATTGCCGAAGAAAATCGTGAGATCGTAGAGAACTTGCGTAAAAAAGGCATTGCAGCAGTTTCTGGTGTCGCAACTGAACCTGGTGTGCTGATTCAAGCTCATATTCAGCATGCACGTCTACTGGTGATCTCACCAATGGATATTATTGATATCCACAAAATCGTGGATATTGCCAATACCCTAAATCCTGCTATTCAGATTCTGCTATGTGCGGAAAGCAAGGAAGAAGCTGAAGTGATTCGCCGTGACAATATTGGCGAGGTGTACTATGCCAAAGAGGAGATGGCGAGAAATATGAGCAATCATATTTTGAACCAGATCGAGATTGCGCATAACCATCCACCTACGCATTATTCAGGCTGATTTTTTAAAGAAGTTGTCAAAATTGGCAACTTCTTTTTTTATTGATTGGACTGAAATTTATCAGATCGCTAAACTATAAAATTTTAAATTGCTTCTCTAATTTAACCGACTTAATTTTTCTCTTATTCTCTATTTTTTTATTTCATAAAAACAGAAAAAGCACACTTCAAGTGTGCTTTCCTGCTCGCCAGGGTAGGCAATTTAGCTCATATATTTTGGCTCTTCATCCACAACTTCAGCTTGCCATTCATTGACCTGCTGTTCCAGCAAACCATATAAAGCGGCTTGAATCATGTGTTGTGCAATCACAGGCGTTTGATCACCCAACAGGGCTTTCACCTCGTCATTAAACTGAATCATGACTAATGGCTGTTTTTTTGAGCCCGCATTTCGTAATGCCAACGCGCCACCTTCAAGTTGAACGAGTTCCAAAATCGCGTCTTGATTACCAAATAAATCTTTCAACTGTTCTATAGACATATATCCTCCATGTTCAACATGGTGGCAAAGAGCGATTGCACTTTGCATCATTAGAGTAATTGATATAGGGTTAATAATCGCAATTTCAAGTACAGCTGATCAGATTAAAATTCAACCATCTCATTACGAAAACCATCAATAAGCTGCGTCAGGTCACGATGCCATTCTCGTAATATAGCAGTATCAGGTAACCAGGCTTGTGGTGTCTGTGTGACTTTAATGATGAGATTTGAAGAAGTTTCGTCTTCAGGTTGTGGCGAACTTGGCTCGGGCGCATATTGGCAGAGACGGTAAGCACGTTTCAGCTCAGCCAGAAAACCATCTTTGGATAAATGCTGTAATACGGTCACTTCAGGTGATACCTGACCCTTAGTCGCCATGAGCTCTTCAATTGATTTCAGCGTCGGGCTCAGGTCATTCAGACGGTAATAGCGTACCAGTTCCTGTAAAAAGGCCAACAGTGCCCCATGCAGATGAAATACGGCAGCTTCACGATGAGCTTGTGCCTGCTGCACATGATCAGTCTGTTCAGCCTGCTGACAGGCCAGACGGGTGAAATAAAGTTTTTGATTGGTACGGTCCGCATGATAGCGAGCAACTCGTGTCATCGAGATTTCCTAAGCATTAAAACAAATTTTGGCTCTTATAAAGTAAAACGTACGCTCGCATTACGCAATGCAAGATTGTCTACGCTGTCGATCTATTCTGCATGATCTTGATACTTCAGACTGCTGATATTGACTCTTCAGTAAAAATCCAAACCTTTTTAAGGGCAAAAAAAAGAGCATCACACATGCTCTTTTTTATAAGGTATTATTAAGCCTGTGGCTTTTCTTCAGCTTGCTTCACACGAATCCCCTGACCATGCAAGCGCAGTGTATTTAAACCTTTAATTGCTTTAACAGCTTCACGGCCATGCGGCATTTCTACGAAAGCAAAACCTTTAGACTTGCCTGTTTCTGCATCCATGACTAGCGCACAAGATTCAACAGTACCGTATTGCTGAAACAGGGTCAGCAATTCAGCTTCTGTTACAGTGCGTGCCAAGTTACGAACTAAAATTTTCATCGGATAACCTTAGGAAGATAGGCAAAAATAATCAAAAAGCACGTGCCTACTCTACTTTTTGCGTCAAACCCAGAAAGGATAGTTTAATCGAGATCAATCCCAAAATCTAAATTAATCGACTGGCGCTCCATTAAAGCACTTTTCACAGTCTGTTGACGGGTTTTGTAATGAGTTTCTGTAACACATAAATTACGGTTCAGATTATTAAGAAAATAGCTTTCAATTTTACGTCCCTGCTCATCTACCGTTTCACGCGCCCAGTGATTGAGGTTTTGCTTGGTCAGAATTAGCTCATTCTGTGCACGAGTCAACGCTACATACAGCACACGACGCTCTTCCTCGACATCATCGAAATCTCCTTGCGCACGTGCATGCGGATATTGTCCCGGCGTGACATTGGCCACATAACAAACTTTCTGTTCCGTACCCTTGGCCGAGTGAATGGTAATGAGGGTCACTACATCCGTATCCGACTGGCGTTCAATTTCAGAAATAGAGACCGGATCGAGCACATATTCTTCCAGAAATTCACTCACTTGAGCATGTTTAGAAGCTAGCTGTTTAACCAATTCAAAATCACCCTGACGGCGATTCCAGTCCTTTTTATAGTTCTCGGCCAGTTGTGCTTCAATCGCCTGTACTGCCAGACCAACACAGGCCTGTACTTCGGTTTTGAGTACCGCCATTTGCTTCATGATCAGAATGGTTTCTAGCGGGATCTTGCCAAATTTTTCCAGCTTGTCGGCAATCTTTTCCATCTCTGGCTCAGCTAAAAGCTGCTGTGACAGTTTGCTTGCACCGACATCACCGATACCATTCCATAATGTCAAAAAGCGCATCCAGGCAATATCGTCCAGCGGGTTCGCCACCACACGCAACAGGCTGAGCAGATCTTTTACATGTGCAGTTTCTAACAGTTTCATCCCGCCAATGAATCGATACGGAACATTGGCCGCGATACAAGCTGCTTCAATATGTCGCGCTGCATAACTGGAACGTACCAGCACCATATGATCGGACCATTTGCTGCCTTGCAGATAATGGCGCTCTTTTATATCAATCGCGATCCATTTGGCTTCATCAAATTCATTCGGGAAAATGTGCATCTTCGGCTTAATGCCTTCACCACGATGCGCATCCAGACGTTTGTCATATTTGATTTCGGACTGATCCAGTAACCAATTAGACAGGTCCAGAATTTCCTGGGTTGATCGGTAATTCTTTTCTAGTTTAAAAATTTTTGCATCCGGCACACGCTCTTTGAAATGGTGAATATTTTCAAAATCGGCACCGCGGAAACCATAAATCGACTGCGCATCATCCCCAACACAGAATAGGCTAATATGTTCTTTGAGAGGTTCCAGCAATGCCCATTGCAGTGGATTGGTATCTTGCATTTCATCCACCAGCATATGTCGACAGATCGAAGCCACATAGTCCACCAGACCTTCAGACTGTGCCAAAGCAGTCGCCACCACAGCGAGGATATCGTCATAATCCAGAAAGCTACGCGCACGCTTACGCGCTTCATATTCCTTCATAATGTCGGCAATCTGGTCTTTGAGTGCCAGATATTCCGGCATCTGCTTTTCCAAAGACAGACTCAGTTTTTGCCGGGTATTTCGCGCAAAGGAATATAAATCACAGAGTTCCTGTGGCTTTGGCAGGTAATCCGGATTTTTCTTGTCATCCCGACCACGGATCAGGCGGAACATCATCAGCTGATCATCACGGTCAATAATTGAAAACTGTTCCAGACCAAAAGCCTTTGGAATTCGGCGCAGCAGATACATACAGAAGGTATGAAACGTCGATGCACGTAAGCCTTTGGCCTGTTCATCGAGTGCCAGTTCCACCCGTGCCACGATTTCACTCGCCGCACGACGAGTAAAGGTCAGAATCTGAATCTGATTCGCTGGTACACCCTGATCAATCAGATAAGTTGCACGCGCCACGATAGTTTTGGTCTTGCCACAGCCCGCCCCAGCCAAAACCAGACTGTGCTTGGCATCAGTCGTCGCAGCTTGTTTTTGTTGGGGATTTAATTCATCAATCAGGGTGGCTAAACTCATTTTCACTCATCATTCTGTGGATAGGTGTAGTTTAACAGATCACTCTTATTATAGCTTTGAGCTGCTCTGAAACAGACCGAACTTTTATTCTTAATTCGCTATAGGGTTGACGGCATGAATGCCGTCTTCTGGATTGGGGTATAGGGATATACCCTCAACCTAGCAAAGGATTTTTGTCACCTTGCGAACTCAAAATATATTTTGAGGATTCTCATCCTTGAAAAGTAAAATCTGCTTAGGCATTTATATTTGTCTTTTTATCAAGCTTTTGCGGCAATGACCATCTTACTCAAACACCCTGTTCCTGAATATTTTGAACAGTTTGAACAACTGCTTTTTCCAGATTAATTTCTGCATTCTTTAAGGCTTCTTCCAATAAACAATCTGGTGGATTAATTCCGATAATCTGGCTAAATCCAGTCTGATACAGTGACTCAATCCCTTCACCGACCAAACCTGCAAACGCAATTACCGGTTTATTCAATTGCTGGGCGACCTGAGCCACACCAAATGGGGTTTTTCCTAAAGCGGTCTGATGATCGATCTTGCCCTCGCCAGTAAGAACATAATCTGCATCTGCAATTTTTTCCGCTAGTCTATTTTGTTCCGTAATTAACGTTACGCCGGATTGCAGCTTTGCTCCTGCAAACGCCATCAACCCAAAACCTAACCCACCGGCTGCCCCTGCGCCGGGAAAGTTTTTAAAAGAAATATCTAAGCTTGTTTCAACCAGATCAGCAAAATGTCTTAGATTTCGATCCAGCTGCTGTACCATTTCCGATGTTGCACCTTTCTGCGGCCCAAAGATCACTGAAGCACCATTCGGTCCACACAATGGATTATTCACATCTGAAGCAATCAGGATTTCTGTATTGTTTAAACGAGTATCGAGTTGGGAAAAATCAATTTGATCAATCTGATCCAGATTACCACCACAGACCTGAATTGATTCTCCCGCAGTATTTAAGAATCGGGCTCCTAAAGCCTGAGCCATTCCAGCACCACCGTCATTGGTCACACTACCACCGAGCCCGATAATGATTTTCTTTACGCCAAGCTCCAGCGCCTGTTTGATCATTTCCCCTGTGCCATAAGTCGAGGTCAACATGGGATTACGTCGAGCAGCTTCGAGCAGATGAATGCCATTGGCTTTCGCCATTTCAATCACTGCGGTCTGACCAGCATCAACCAAGCCAAAGTAAGTTTCGATCGACTGACTGGCTAATGGTCCAGTGACTTGGCACGTTACTCGTTCACCTTTTAGGCTTAAAATTAATGCATCTACAGTTCCTTCACCACCATCTGCCATTGGTAAAGTAATACAATTTGCATCAGGAAAGACCTGCAAAATACCACGCTGCATCGCCTGACAGGCCTGTTCGGCAGTCATACTTTCCTTAAATGAATCGGGAGCTAGAACAAAGATTTTCATGAATATGATCGGCCGCGTTATAGGTTTTATACTAATTTGAAATGCATACCCATCTTACAGGCAAAGCTGAACATGCCAATAAAAAAAGAGCGCTCATTGCACTCTTTTTTATACTGGTCTTACTTAAATATCTGCGGAGCTTTTTGGAACACGATGCTTGATATAGGAAGCTAAAGTCAGATAGTTAATCCCTTGGAACAAAATATCGATTGCCAGAAAAGCACCTAGAACCCAGAACGGTGCATTCGGTGACAATAGAATCAGGATACCTGTAGCTAAAGTTAAAATCCCGGAAAATAAAGTCCAGCCCCAGCCGCGAAATGCTTTAAAGATAAAAGCATTCAAGACGCGAATTATTCCCGCCACAATCAAAGCAATCGCAAGCAGATTGGTCAGTACAATCGCAGTTTTCGCTGGCGTGCTAAAAGCATAATATCCCGCAATAAAATAGATGATACCGAATAGCAGCCAGAGCCAGCGAAATGTCCCATCGAAGATTTTAATCCCGGCAATCAGATGAACTACCCCACCTATCATCATCAGGACCCCAAACAGGAATACTACAGATAAGGTGGCAAAAGGCAGCGACGCTAACAGTACAATTCCAAATAACACTAATAAGGCACCCAGGCCTAAATACCATTTACGGTTTTCATGCAATTGATGCCGAACCAGATCATTTCCAACAGTCTTCATATTCTTCTCAAGTAATTGGCTATGACTTTGATTATGCTCTTAAATCATGGAGAAATTTGTTAGAAATTGACTGAGTTTATCTATAAAAATGGTAACTTATGCCGGTTTATTCAGCACTTCGTTAATTATTTTTTCCAGCCAAGTTCAATCGCCGTGATTTCATTAATCAGAGTCTGATTTAAAGATTCTGGCATTTTACTGGTGCTTTGCGATACTGGAATGTGCCCTGCCATTAGCTCAGCTTTGGTTTGGGGAAATAAAGGCTGCTGATTGGGATTAGCATAACCGACGGGGTATATCGGCTGGCCTGTAGTGAGATCATATTTATCTGAAGCGCCAAAGGTATGCAGTAATTCATGCACCAGCACAATCTTATTCTGGTCAGACTGTCTGCTTGAAGCAAATAGATTGACTGAACCAATCCGGCCTTTTTGCAGAGCCGTTGAATGTTTTAATTGCTGGGTGTGTGCAGGATCATAATAATTTAAAAAGAGAGTAACGTTCGAGGAAGGATCTGAACCTTGCTGCTGTTGCCAGGCATAGAAACGGAATTTCAGACTCCATAAAATGGTGCCAAGTAAGGAGGCCTGCTCCGGCACTTTAGGTGGCAATTCTTTGAGTTCATGTCCCAGATTAAAATAAAAATAAGTGGGCTGTCCACGGTACTGCTGGGCCGCTTTTTCCAGATATTCTTGTGTCCCTTTTAGATCCTGAGCAGACAATTGCTGGATATATTGCTGTGTAGTCGCCAATCCATCTGCATTGATCGGATGCAACAGAACAAAGATTGGTTTGTTCCAGTCCTGATTCTGATCTCGATAAGCATTTACTGCCACCACAAATAAAATCATCAATAAAATCAGGATTCGGATTTTTTTCCACATATGAACATGCCAATATATAGTTTATTTAAAAGTTATTTTTGTTTCGTTTTTTGATCTTCAGAGCGCAGATATAAAACACAGCTCAAAGTAACCAGCGACATAATAATCACCAGAATAATCATCATTCCCCGATCCATAGGAATACCCATTTCATTAATCTTTCCAAGCATGAAATACAGGATAGATCCTAATCCGATACTTAAGAACAGGAATTTATCTAGCCAAATCATGGATGATTCCTATTTTAATCTTTTATTATTTAACGCCTAGAATATCCTAGAACTGTGTTGATCAAAAATACTTAGTCATAAAAAAATGCCGACTTTCGTCAGCATTTTCTTGATGTCTTATAGCTTAGGCTTCAACCCATTTGCCATCCTGATAAACCAGCGACCATTTGGTTTGCTTGCCTTCCGGGGTTTCTGATCCAATATATTGAGACTGGTTCTTACGGCTAAATTTCACTAGAGTTGGATTCCCTTCAGGATCCACATCTGGCGCCTGCAGAATAAACTGATATTTTGGATCCAGCTGATCCGCCACAGTACGCAGTTCTGCCACTTTCGGTGCGCGAGTTTCACGGACTTTCGGAAACTTGCTCGCAGCCAGGAACAGACCTGCGGCACCATCCCGCAGAACAAAGAAATCGTCATGCTTGGTTGAACGCAGGTGTTCCATCTTGATCGGATCAACGCGCGGAGGTGCAGGCTGACCATTCTTTAAGACTTTACGGGTATTTTCACAGCTGGTGCAGGCAAAATATGGACCAAAACGGCCAGTTTTCAGCTGCATTTCACCATCACATTTGTCACATGGAATGGTTGGGCCATCATAACCCTTAATCTTGAATTCGCCTTCTTCCAGCTCATAACCTGTACAGTCCGGGTTATTACCACAAATATGCAGTTTACGGCCGCCATCAATCACATAGCTGTCCATTGCAGTGCCACAGACTGGACAACGTTTCTTCGACATCAGATCAGCGGTTTCAGCGGCATCATCATCAGACAGTGCTGCCAGAGATTCAACCGGAGTCAGGTTCAATGTACCTTTACAACGTTCTTTCGGTGGCAGGTTATAACCTGAACAGCCCAGGAAGACACCTGTTGTGCCGGTACGGATCTGCATCGGACGGTCACATTCTTTACAATGGACTGCTTCAACTTCTACAGGCTGATTGCGGCGCATGCCGTTTTCACCCTGAGCATTGGTTAGACGTTTCTTGAAATCACCATAGAAGCTGTCTAACAGATCTTTCCAGTTGCGCTCACCATCTGCCACTTTATCCAGCTGACCTTCAAGGTCTGCAGTAAAGTCGTAGTTCATCAGATTATTGAAACTTTCATCTAGACGGTCAGTAACGATCTCACCCATCTTCTCGGCAAAGAGACGACGGTTCTCCAGTTTTACGTAACCACGATCCTGAATGGTCGAGATAATGGCAGCATAAGTCGAAGGGCGACCAATACCTTTTTTCTCAAGCTCTTTGACTAAAGATGCTTCAGTAAAACGTGCCGGTGGCTTGGTAAAATGTTGAGATGGATCTAGTTTTTCCAGCTTCAGCACTTCACCGACTTTCACTGCCGGTAACAATACATCATCATCAGATTTGTTCTGACCACGAACTTTGGTGAAACCATCAAATACTAAGGTACGACCTTTGGCTTTCAGCTCGACACCATTGGCATCGACTAAAATCGTAGAAGATAAATATTCAGCAGGTGTCATCTGACAGGCCACAAACTGACGCCAGATCAGGTCATACAGACGCTGTGCATCACGTTCCACTCCAGCAAGACTATCGCCTTTCAGCGCGACATTAGATGGACGAATGGCTTCGTGAGCTTCCTGCGCACCGGCTTTATTACCATAACGGTTCGGCTTGGCTGGCAGATATTTCTCGCCGTATTCAGACTCGATATGACCGCGCACCATATTGACTGCATCATCACTCAGGAAGGTGGAGTCAGTACGCATATAGGTAATGAAACCAGCTTCATACAGGCGCTGCGCCAGCATCATGGTTTTCTTCACCGAGAAGCCTAAACGTGTGCTGGCTGCCTGCTGTAGCGTTGAAGTGATATACGGCGCGCTTGGATTGACCTTGGTTGGTTTATCCTCACGGCTCATCACCTTGTATTCGGCATCTTTGATCAGGTTCAACAAAGCATCAGTTTCAGCTTTATTGTGCAGCTTTAAGGTCTTGCCATTTTGCTTCACTGCTTCCAGGCGAATGTCATCTTTTTTCGCTTTGGTATCAGCAAATACTTGCCAGTATTCTTCCGGAATGAACTTACGAATTTCACGTTCGCGTTCCACGACCAGCTTTACAGCGACAGACTGTACACGTCCCGCAGACAGACCACGGGCAATTTTTTCCCAGAGCAGTGGTGAAATCATGAAGCCGACGACACGGTCTAAGAAACGGCGCGCCTGCTGGGCATTGACCTTATTGGTATCTAGACGAGATGGTTGCTTAAACGCTTCCTGAATGGCATTTTTGGTAATTTCGTTAAAGACTACACGCTGGTAGCGTGAATCATCGCCGCCGATCACTTCTTTTAAGTGCCAGGCAATCGCTTCCCCTTCACGGTCCAAATCCGTTGCGAGATACACTTCATCGACTTGCGATGCCAGTTTTTTTAGTTCAGCGACTACGCCTTCCTTGCCCGGAAGGACTTCATATTTGGCTTTCCAGTCATGTTCTGGATCGACACCCATCCGGTTAATCAACGCCTGCTGTGATTTTTCTGCTTTTTCTGCTTCAGTCAGCTTGGTTCGGGTCACCGGTTTTTTCTCTGCAGTTTTCGCAGAGCCGCCCGTCGGTAAGTCACGCACATGACCCACCGAAGATTTTACGATGTAGTTTGAACCGAGATACTTGTTGATTGTTTTCGCTTTTGCAGGCGACTCCACAATCACCAAGGCACGTTTACTTCCAGCGTCGGAAGACTTCGCCGTGCTGCTTTTTGATGTGGACCGAGGAGCGTTCGCCATATTAACCGTTTAATCCTGTTTATTTCTAAAATTAAAGTTCAGCCAAAGAATGTAATAGTGCCTTGATGTCATCAAGTTGTGTGGCTCTAAGATCAGATTCTTCATCCCAATAGAGTCCTACACAGTTTGCCTGCATATCAATAGCATAAATGCCCTTTAATGCAATGGGAAAATCTTTAAATTTGTCATCCCCATGCACCAGTTCAAGTTTGTTATCAACCACGCGGGCACGCATCAGCGGTAAACGGGCATCTGGAAGCAGCACACTATAATAGGCCACCATACTGGCACGACTTTCAGTCACCTTGGGAATATTAGTCCAGTCAGGTGCAACCACCAGACGTGGATGTAAGCCCATCTTGCGGGCTTTATCACGCATGAGTCCTAATGCCTTTTCTCTAGGACTCACACGCAGACCAAAAATAGACCCCAGTACGAAAACGATGATGACAACTGCCACCCAGATTCCGGTATTTTCCATAGTTCAACCTTTATGTTCTTATATTAGATTTGCATAAGCCCGCTATAAAAGGCAAGCACCGCTGGATAAATTTAATTTCCCAGCAGCTGCGGACTATAAATAATTTCCCGTTTATTTAACTGTATTAGCTGATGTTTGATGAGTAAATTGAATGATTCTCGGACCTCTTCCTTAGGCACGCATCGCTCTAGTAACACCTCGAAACTGGCAATAAATTTAGGCCGACGTTCTGCAACAACATTGAGATAAGGCATCAGGCGCAGACGTAAATGACTTAATTTTCTTTCAGTCACTTCATCTTGAGTTTCGACGGTTTCGACGGTTTCGACGGTTTCGACGGTTTCGACGGTTTCGACGGTTTCGACGGTTTCGACGGTTTCGACGGTAGCTAAATGCTGTTTATAAAATTTTTCAATTGCTGCAGTCTGATATTGAAGCTTACTAGACTGATTTTTAATAATTTTTATTCTGATTAACTCATCCACTAAAAGCTGAGCACATTTTTCTTCCACTTTTAAATTGGCTTTAAGCGAGTTGATTAAACTTTCTACTTTTGCAGGCTTAGAAAAGTTACTTCTTACTAAATTGGAGCAGTATTGAAAAATCAGTTTTTGAATGTCTATTTCTGCTTTTATTTGCTGAGCAATATTTGGATTGACTAATGGTTTAGCTGAAATAACTTTAGCCTGAAATTTGGCAATTTTAAGTAAGTCCGCCACATATTCCATAGAAAAGTCATTCGACATAATCTCGAAGCAAACTTCAGAGCTTTTATATTGGGTAGAAAGCTGTCCAGCAATAAAACATAGGCCAAAATCAGCAGCGTCTTTACCTATTTTAGGCATCTTCAGGACTTTTAGTTTTCCTGCACTGATTGCAGCTGCAAGCCTGACGACACCGTCTAGACTAAACCCCATGGGCGTTTTGGCATAGACCAGATAAACATATTTAGGACTTACGCATTGAGGGA